>CAJWIZ010000050.1 GCA_913041805.1 uncultured Prochlorococcus sp. | reverse complement strand
TCCATAAAGACAAGTATTCCCCAGAATTACCTGATTGCCAGCATCTGCTTGATTTGAGGCGGGAACAATGGTTATGCGTCCTCCATTGATACCTTTGCCTACATAGTCATTGGCTTCACCAATAAGGTGAATATTCATTCCTTGAAGATTAAATGCTCCGAAGCTTTGTCCAGCAGCTCCTTTGAAAATTAGATTGAGTTGGCCTTTGAAACCTTTGTTGCCATGCCTTTCAGCTATTTCCCCTGCCAGGCGTGCACAAACACTTCTATCGGTATTTCTTATGTTTATTGTTCGTTGGATTTGATGGTGGCTATTTATGGCTGCTAATAATTCTGGATCATTAAGAAGCTGGTCTTCTAGAACTTTTCCATTCTCATGTGCGGTTTTTTGGTGATCTAACCATGACCTATTTTCTGCTTGTTTAATTGGTTGTAGAAGGCATGAGAGGTCAATTGCATTGGTTTTTGCGAGTGTGACTTCTCTTGTTTTGAGGAAATCTGATCGACCAATTAGGTCTTCAAGGCAAGTGACCCCAAGCATGCTCAAAAGTTGACGAACTTCTTCCGCAATGAAAATAAAAAAGTTGACTACATGCTCTGGAATTCCAGGAAAACGTTTGCGCAAAGCTTCCTGCTGAGTTGCTACTCCAACTGGGCACTTATTTGTATGGCACACCCGAGCCATGATGCACCCTTCGGCGATCATTGCTACTGAACCAAAGCCATATTCCTCAGCACCTAGTAAGGCTGCAATTATCACGTCCCACCCAGTTTTTAAGCCACCATCAGCCCTTAGTAAAACTCTGTCTCTTAATCCATTTTCAAGGAGAGAACGATGTACTTCGGTTAGACCTAATTCCCAGGGAGCTCCTGCATGTTTAATTGAGCTCAGTGGGGATGCGCCTGTTCCTCCGTCATGTCCAGAAATTTGGATTACATCTGCATTTGCTTTTGCTACTCCTGCAGCAATTGTCCCTATACCAATTTCAGCAACTAGTTTTACGCTTACCTTTGCTGCAGGATGAACTTGATGCAGGTCATGAATCAACTGGGCTAAATCTTCAATTGAATAGATGTCGTGATGAGGAGGAGGAGAGATCAGTGCTACACCAGGTTTGCTATTGCGCAATTTCGCAATATATGGATCGACTTTTGGACCTGGAAGTTGTCCTCCTTCTCCAGGCTTAGCTCCTTGGGCAACTTTGATTTCAAGTTGTTTGCCACTTCTTAAATATTCTGGAGTTACCCCGAAACGTCCTGAAGCAATTTGTTTGATTGCTGAGCAGGCAGTATCTCCGTTTTTCAGTCCATTAATTGATGGCAATGTTGCTGAGCGGTTATTGGCATCTACATCTTCAAGGATCTTGAAGCGTGCAGGATCTTCTCCTCCCTCACCACTATTGCTTTTCCCTCCAATGCGATTCATTGCGATAGCTAATACTTCGTGAGCTTCCCTTGAAAGTGCTCCCAGACTCATGCCTCCTGTACAGAATCGCTTGCAAATACTTTCTACGCTTTCAACTTGATCTAATGGGGTTGCTTTTTTTGCTTTGCGGAGCGTGAGTAAATCTCGTAAGGAAGTTGAAGGTCTGGTTTCTAAAAGGGTTTGATATGTTGAAAAGTGGTCATAGCCCGGACCTGTTTTAACAGCTTTGTGGAGGGCTTTTGACATTTCAGGCGTATTGAGATGGAACTCTCCTCCACTCCTGTATTGAACGAAACCCATAAATTCCAATTTTTTTCTATCTAGTTCTGGAAATGCTTTGGTATGGAAGCTCAGAGTTTCACTGGCTAATTCTTTGAGACTGAGTCCAGCAACTCTGCTAGTGGTGCCTTTAAAAGCTATTTCAATAAGGTCAGCTCCTATTCCAATAGCCTCAAAAATTTGTGCACCGTGGTAGCTGGCAAGTAATGAAATGCCTATTTTTGAGAGGATTTTTCTTACTCCATCTTCTAAAGCTTTTCTGCAATTGGCTTGTGCCTGATCAATTCGTAGGTTGTTGAGCTTGCCAGTTTCAATTAATTTTTGAGTTTTTGGATGCTTCCACCAATGTCTGGTCGTTTCCCAAGTTAGCCATGGGCATACTGCACTTGCCCCATAACCGATGAGGCATGCCACATGATGAGTGCTCCAGCATTGAGCTGTGTCAACAACGATGGAGGCATTAAGTCTTAATCCACGATTTAGTAAATGGTGATGAACTGCTCCTACTGCTAGAAGTGGAGGAATGTAGGCATTTTTGGCATTCACTCCCCGATCAGATAGCACCAAAATTTGGTTCCCATTTTTTACCGCATCCTCGGCTTCAAAACACAAAGCTTCGATTTTGTCTTTGAGCCCTCTGGGGCCATTAGAAATGGGGAGCAATGTTGAAAGTGATGCTGTATTAAGACCTTGCTTAAATAATTGTTGAAGCTCGGCTTCATTAAGGATGGGCGTTTTGAGGTGAATGACAGCAGCTGAACTTGGTTGAGGTAACAACGGTGATCCGCGTTTGCCTAAGTGCATCTCAAGACTCATTACAAGTTTTTCTCGTAATGGATCGATGGGAGGGTTAGTAACTTGAGCAAATCTTTGTTTGAAGTAGTCAAAAAGTAGATGAGGTTTGTCAGACAAAACAGCTAAAGGTATGTCATCTCCCATGCAATAGGTTGGTTCTTTGGCTCCACCAGCCATTGAATCGATGATTAGCTCAAAATCTTCTGCTGAGAATCCAAAGGTGGTTTGTTGTTGAAGTAATTCAAAACTTCCTAATTGAGTTGCTTCTTCCCAAGGTTGAGGGAGAAGGTTGTGACGGTTTTTGCTTAGCCAATTTTTATAAGGATTGCGGCTTGCAGCTTCTTTTTTGACATCCCAATTGCGAAGAATTCGACCTTTCTTGATATCAACTGCAAGCATTTGCCCAGGACCTAAACGACCCTTTTCAATTATTTGGTTTTCTTCAACTTCTACAACACCAGTTTCCGAGCCCATAATGACAAAACCATCTTTTGTGATGCAATAACGAGCTGGACGTAATCCATTGCGATCAAGCGTTGCCCCAACATGACAACCATCAGAAAAGACTAATAAGGCTGGTCCATCCCAAGCTTCTTGGGTACATGCAGAAAATTCGTAAAAGGCTTTAATTTCTTCTTGATTGTTGAGTTCAGGTTGATCGCGAAATGCTTCTGGGACCAAGGTCAGAAGACTGTCTGTAATTGGACGACCACTTCGTACAAGAAGTTCTAGGGTTGCATCAAGGTTCGCTGAATCACTAAAGGCAGGATTGACTATTGGTTTTAAATCTGATGCTGCTTCTTTCCCCCAGACTGACTCAAGATTGATTTCTGTGGCTTTAGCCCAATTTAAGTTGCCTAGAAGGGTATTGATTTCTCCATTGTGACCAAGTAGTCGCATTGGTTGCGCAAGAGGCCAACGTGGGAGGGTGTTAGTGCTGAAACGACGATGGTAAACAGCAAATGCAATTTCAAAGCGTGGGTCTCTGAGATCTGCGTAGAACGCAGGTAGAACTTCAGATTTCACCATGCCTTTATATACAACTGTTCTGCTACTCAATGAGGCAATGTATAGCTTGTTTGAGTTGACACCCAAGACATTCCTAGCTCTCTCACCAATACGTCTGCGTAGCCTGAACAACTCAGCTTCTAATCCATTGCCATCGGTAGCTCCTTCAACTAGCCATTGTTCAATAAATGGAGCTGTTTGAAGAGCTAGTGGACCTAAAACTGAACTGTCGACAGGTACAATTCGCCATCCTTTTGAGTTGAGACCTAGCGCCTCGGCTTCTTGTTCGCAAAATTGTTTTGTTTGAATTCTTAGCTCAGGCTCATTTGGCATAAAAAGCATGCCTAAGCCTGTTGGGCTACTAATAGTTGCTGCATCAGCCCAAACGCTTTTGAGATAATTCCATGGGATTTCGCAGAGTATGCCTGCTCCATCTCCAGAATTACTATCTCCCCCACATCCACCTCTGTGCTCCATGCAGCTCAGACCGCGCAGAGCTTGTTCCAATACCCAATGGCTTTGTTTGCCTTGGATTTGAGCTAAAAAACCGACTCCACAGGCATCCTTTTCACCAGAAATGGAATTAGGGGCACTACTGTCGCAGTAAGGCCAATTATTAGGACTAGGAGGAAGTTGAGACATAAACTTCAACCGAATTGTTTCCTGACGCCTTAGCGCATGGGAAGCACTGGAAGGAGGAATTAATAATCTTAGGGAGGCGTCTCCCATTAATTGAATAGTTGTCTAAAAGCAAGTTGTAAGTATTCGATGTGAGATTCAATATTTCTACACCTGAAATGGAGAGCATGGACATGGCAGTTTGAAATGGCTTTCTTTTTGAGAACTAGCTGCAGAATTAGGTTCCTTTTATAAGATGACGATATTTTGGATTAATAACTTTGCTTAACTCAAAGCCGTACTTGGTACTTGGACAGGTTAACAAGTAATGTTATGGATTATGGAATGAGGCCGGATGTCCGGTCAAATGTTTTTCCTCGATGCCAACTATCCAACAGTTAATTCGTACTGAGCGTCAGCGCCTTACGCGGAAGACAAAGTCACCAGCCTTGCGTGCTTGTCCTGAACGCAGAGGGGTTTGTACACGTGTATATACCTCTACTCCTAAAAAGCCAAACTCTGCTTTACGTAAAGTTGCCCGTGTTCGCCTAACTTCCGGGTTTGAAGTTACTGCGTATATCCCTGGAATTGGCCACAATTTGCAAGAACACTCAGTTGTTTTGCTGCGAGGAGGGAGAGTAAAAGATTTGCCAGGAGTTAGATATCACATAATTCGTGGCACCCTAGACACCTCTGGGGTCAAAGATCGTAGGCAAGCACGCTCTAAATATGGAGCTAAAGCTCCTAAAGAATAAAAGTTTTTCTTTCTGATTACTACTGTCTCTTTTATTTAACTCTGATTATTTATGTCCCGTCGTAACGCTGCTGAAAAACGTCCTGTTCTGCCAGATCCTCAGTTCAATAATCGATTGGCGACAATGATGGTCGCAAGATTAATGAAACATGGGAAGAAATCTACAGCTCAGAAAATCCTTTCCGAAGCTTTTGGGTTGATTAATGAGCGAACTGGAAGTGACCCTATAGAGCTTTTTGAAACAGCTATTAAGAATGCAACACCTCTTGTTGAAGTAAGAGCTAGACGTGTTGGTGGGGCAACTTATCAAGTGCCGATGGAAGTCAGGCAGGAGCGTGGTACTGCAATGGCTCTTCGTTGGTTGGTCAGTTTTTCCAGATCAAGAAATGGACGTAGTATGGCTCAAAAACTTGCTGCAGAGCTTATGGATGCAGCTAATGAATCTGGAAGTGCTGTTCGTAAAAGAGAAGAAACTCATAAGATGGCTGAGGCAAATAAAGCCTTTGCTCATTACCGTTACTGAGAATTTAATTCATTAATTCGACCATCTATGTTCCTCAATTGAGGGGGCTGACCTGTAGAGTCACAGCCGCTTTTATTCCCCATTCCGGAGATTTTTCCCGTGGCTCGTGCCTTCCCCTTGGAACGCGTCAGAAATATAGGAATCGCAGCCCATATTGACGCTGGCAAAACAA
>CAJWIZ010000049.1 GCA_913041805.1 uncultured Prochlorococcus sp. | reverse complement strand
CCCGTAGAGCCGGCTGCCATAACCTCATGCGTATCAGCTTGTAGATCTTATCAAGGCTGTGCCTTATGTACGCGTATGAAAAGCAGGCTTGGTTACAGAGCGTTGTGCAAATTTATTTTTTCAACAGACTTAACCGACCCATCTGAGCAATGTTCCCCTTTCTCCCAGAACGAAACCACTAGCTTTTTCTTGCTGAGGACTGACGTCAAAGAGTATTCGAATCAAATTAGTAGGTTGCACATCTCCAACTGGATCAGATTCCCATGAGTTTCCTCCATCCTTACTAAATAAGAGTGTTCCATTTCCACCAGCAGCCCAAATGGTCCCTTTTGGGTCCCAGGCCAAATCCAAATAGTTATATCCGTTGACTATTGGAATAATTGGCTTGCCCCAGTTGTCCTCATCGTCCTTATTAGAGTCCAAGAAACGAATCTCTGCCCCTCTAGAAAGCATCCATAGGGATCCATCTGATTTAAAACCCATTGTTTGAACCCTCTTACTGCTTGCTCTTTGATGCGGTTGCCAGGCATCTTGCCCTGGATCCAAGGTCGCATAAAAGTTACCGAGACTACTAACACTCACATATTCACCATTAATGCCTCGCCTTACATCTCTAATTCCACCAGAAGCTTCATTGATTTTCCCCTCCCAACTCTGGCCACCATCATTGGTGACATAAACCGCTCCTGCCGTTGTTGCCAATTCCGCCGAATCGTTGGTGAGAGTTTTAATTAAATAAGGCTCTCCTGGCAACTGATTGCCCAAGGCCAAACGTGTCCAATTCTGACCTGCATCTTGAGAATGAAGTACTAAACCTGGCTGTCCTGCAATCCAACCTTCATCACCTAAGAAATCAATACTAATCAAGCGAAAATTTTCTTCTGTGGGAATTTCAAGGCTTCGCTCAGTCCAAGTTTTTCCTCCATCATTAGTCTCACGTATTAAACGATTGGTTCCAATCAAAAAGCCATGATTTTCATCAGCGAAGCTTATATCCAATGGGTTGGCATCAGTATTCAATTGAACTTCTTGCCAAGGACTTGAACTAGCCAATGGCAAACGAGTTGATACACAACCACCTAATCCAAAGCCTATAAAGAGCAAGAGGGTTAGGTTTGCGATGATCGAGGTAAGGCGGTTCATAGAAGCAATGCTTTTGTTCAATGCAAGGAGTACAAAGAGAGGAAACAAGCGAAGGCAAATGCCAGGCCACCAAAAATCAATACATTCTTTTGTCCTGGCGTGAGGTTATTAATTCCAAAACCATAATTTAAATTTTCCTCAAATCCACTGGGCGCTGACCTAGGGCCAATATCTTTAAATGCATTTACTCCCTGACGACAAACAGGGCACCGAAACTCTAACTGGTCTAAATCTGAGAAGGCAGTTCCACCTGGAATAGAAAACTTCTTGACCCCATCTATTGGGTCATATACATAGCCACAATTGCGGCATTCATATCGATGAGTACTTTTTGAGGGATCTGCATTCGGCAAGCCTCCCGAAGAGACAGAAGACATGGTTTGTTGAACCTCATTCATGACTTTATTTTGATCTTGCATGTCTTCGTTTTTTGTAATTTCACTGCTCACGATGCTCTCCGATTCAAGACAACTCTATCGAGAGTGAAGCTTTTGGTCGAAAACAGGCCTTATTATTGATTTGGGTTCCATCAATTAAAGAAATAATATCTATGTTCTCACTGCAGGGTTACGACGCATTCCTAGGGTTTCTCATACTCTCATCTGCTGTACCAGCCCTTGCTCTAATTACTAATAAACTTCTTGCTCCTAGCAGTAGAGAAGGCGAGCGTGAACTGACTTACGAGTCTGGAATGGAGCCCATTGGTGGTGCTTGGATTCAATTCAATATCCGTTACTACATGTTTGCGCTTGTATTCGTAATTTTTGATGTTGAAACGGTATTCCTTTATCCATGGGCAGTAGCTTTCCATCGTCTGGGCTTATTGGCTTTTATAGAAGCACTAATTTTTATTGCCATACTTGTTGTAGCTCTAGCCTATGCATGGAGAAAAGGTGCCCTTGAATGGAGTTAATGAATTGACCGAAACCCCCTCCACTAAAGCCATTCGTGATCTAAGAGCTGCAACGTGCGGCCCAATTGTTCCTCCTACTGTCACTAATGAGTTAAGTGAAAACATCATCCTTACAAGTCTGGATGACCTTCACAACTGGGCTCGACTAAGTAGCTTATGGCCCTTGTTATATGGCACAGCATGCTGTTTTATTGAGTTTGCTGCCTTAATTGGCTCACGTTTTGACTTCGACCGTTTTGGATTAGTACCTAGAAGTTCCCCCCGCCAGGCTGATCTCTTGATAGTTGCTGGGACAGTGACAATGAAAATGGCACCTGCACTAGTAAGGCTTTATGAACAAATGCCTGAACCTAAATATGTAATTGCCATGGGCGCATGCACCATTACTGGAGGAATGTTTAGCGCAGACTCCACTACTGCTGTTCGTGGAGTAGACAAGCTAATCCCCGTTGATCTTTATCTTCCAGGGTGTCCACCTAGGCCAGAAGCAATTTTTGATGCTGTAATCAAACTAAGAAAAAAAGTAGGCGATGAATCTATAAAAGAGCGCAGGAAGATGAATCAAACTCACCGTTACTTTACTATCTCTCATCAAATGAAAAGAGTTGAGCCTCTCGTCACAGGTTCATATTTAAATGCCGACACTCAAAAAGCTGCTCTTCAAGCAAGTATTGGAATGACTCTTTCGGAGCAAAGTCAAAGTGAAACTGACCCAGTCATTATCAACTCAAATAACAATGAGGATTCATGAGCGCAGAACAAGCACCAAAATCAAAAGATTCTAAAAACAAAGAACCAGAAGAAGCCCTTGTAGAGACTGGGCCTCAACCAGGTCCAATAAGTCAATGGCTAACAAATCAAGGTCTTGAGCACAATATTCTTGAGAATGATCACCTGGGCGTTGAAATTATTGGTGTCGATCCGATCAATCTAATTAAGCTTGCAAAAGCTTTAAAAAATTGCGGATTTAATTACCTGCAATGCCAAGGAGGTTATGACGAAGGTCCAGGCCAAAGACTTGTATGTTTTTATCAATTAGTTGCCATGGAAGGTGTTGCAAAAATGGAAGGCAAAAAAAATAGTTCAACCATCGAAGAAGTACGTCTAAAGGTTTTCTTGTCTCGTGAAGGTGATTTACGTGTACCAAGTCTTTATGGCCTTTTCAGGGGTTCTGATTGGCAGGAAAGGGAAACATACGATATGTACGGTATTAACTTCCATGGTCACCCACACCCAAAAAGACTTTTAATGCCAGAAGATTGGAAAGGCTGGCCTCTTCGCAAGGACTATGTACAGCCTGATTTTTATGAAATGCAAGATGCTTACTAGGTTTTCTTTTTGGTGCCCCTATAAAAGCGCATGATTGCCAATGAAAGACTTCTCGAATCGTGACGCAATGTTGGAGTTGGCTTACGTCCTTGCAATCTGGCTTGGATAACCTTATATCCCTTTATTTCAAGCTCTTTAGAATCACAAGTTACTGGTTCAGCACCTTTTGCTTTGTAATAGTCAACTAATGGAGATGGCTCAATTTCCGCCTGGGCCAAAATTGAACCGAAAATCCTCTTACTAATTCCAAGACTTGCGAGCTGAGCTTCTATAGCGCGAATATGACCTCCGACATCTAAGCCATCAGTTTCGCCTGGTTGAGTCATTAAATTGCAGATGTATAGCTTAGGCGCATTACTCTTTTGTATTGCATCAACTATTTGTGGAACCAACAAATTGGGCAAAAGTGAAGTGTAAAGACTTCCTGGTCCAAGCAAAATAAGATCTGCATTGGCAATTGCTTCAAGGGCACGTGGTAACGCTGGAGGTTTTTCGGGGTAACAACCAATGCGCAAAATAGGGCTTTGAGCATTACCTATGGCCGATTCCCCTTCAATTCTTTGACCATTTTCTAACTCAGCCCATAAACGTACATCAACATTTGTGGCTGGAACAACCTGTCCTTGAACTGCAAGTACGCGACTTGATGCAGTAATGGCTGTTTCCATATTCCCAGTAATTGCAGTTAGAGCAGATAGGAAAAGATTCCCAAAACTATGTCCTTCTAGACCGCTACCTGAAGAAAAGCGATATTGAAACAGCCGAGTTAGCAAAGGGGCCTCTGTAGAAAGAGCTGCCAAGCAATTACGTATGTCTCCAGGAGGCTGAACTCCCAATTCTCTACGAAGAATCCCACTACTACCTCCATCATCTGCAACCGTCACTATTGCAGTAATTCGACTGCTATAACTTTTGAGACCACTCAACAAACTAGATAACCCCGTTCCACCTCCGACAGCGACAATATTTGGGCCGCGATTGAGTTTGCTTTTAGCCCTTAAAGCATCTACTAAAACAGTATCCTTAGCAGGCGCTAAAGCTTGTTGAATAGAACCAAAACTCCTACTTTGCCCCCACAGCACAAGGCTTAGCCCAAAAAAGAAAATCAGAGGTCCAGTAATACTTCTTGGCAAGACAGTAGTAATAGCTCTCAGGAGCCAAAAAAGAGTCTCAATGCTCCAATAAATTGGTTGTAAGTCAGCCCAAATTGCAGCCCCTAAAAGGGCCATGAGCAAACCCATACCAGACGTAAGCATCCAACGTTTGACTACCAAACCAGGCAACAACCAACTCACTGCTCTTAAAGAGCGAGTTATTAAATCGTTTTGATTAGATCTTTTAACAGGTCTTTTGCGCCGCCTCAAAGCATTGCGCTCTTGAGACCGCCGTTTAGCAGAACTTGATTTTTTCGAGATCAAATTTGCCAGAGGAACTCGCCCGAAGACCTTTTTAGAACTCTAAAGAGGCTTACAAAATTGAACATAGAAGGCAATATGAAGGCAACAAATGCTCTTTTCGCATTCTCGTGCCTCAAACCACCTCAGTGGTCAAGATGCAAGACCTAAGCAAGCAATGGGGCGATCTCCCAGTTCTAAACAGGCTTAATCTAACAATGAAGTCTGGTGAAAGGCTTGCGATAGTCGGACCATCAGGATCAGGAAAATCAACGATACTCAAACTTCTTGCTGGCCTCATTTTGCCGACTGGAGGCGAATTGACTTTATTTGGGAACAAGCAAAATTTTTTAAGACTTGACCAAGAAGAACCTGCTGATGTCAGATTGGTTTTTCAAAACCCTGCTCTTTTAGGGTCTCTGACAGTCGAAGAGAATGTAGGGTTTCTTCTAAAGAGAAGCGGCAGGATTTCCGACGAAAATATTCATCAACTAGTAATGAAGTCATTAGAAGACGTTGGCCTATATGACGTGGCAGATAAGTTCCCTGGGGAACTAAGTGGTGGCATGCAAAAAAGAGTTAGTTTTGCCAGAGCCTTAATCAATGATCCCTATACAGAAAAAAGTACAATGCCTTTACTTTTGTATGACGAGCCAACTGCTGGACTTGATCCAATCGCATGCACTCGCATTGAAGATTTAATAGTCAAAACAACAACTCTCGCCCAAGGCTGCTCAATCGTGGTTAGTCATGTCCTAAGCACAGTTGAAAGGTCCGCTGAAAGGGTCCTGATGCTATATGGAGGAAAATTCCAATGGGACGGGTCAATCGAAG
>CAJWIZ010000048.1 GCA_913041805.1 uncultured Prochlorococcus sp. | reverse complement strand
ATGCAGACCAAAACTAAGTAAGTCATTTAAATGATCATAAATTGGAGCTACATCGTCAAATAGGTTCCTTACAGCTTGAGGATCACCAGGCCTCATTCAGTCTCCTTATGCAAAGTTTCTGAAAAATCTTCAATATACTAATTGAAAGGTTGGTTGCGATCATCCTAAGACTAGGCAAGTAGTTATTTTTTGGATTAATTAATTTCACAAGCAAATATTATTATTGTATTTACTTTTTAAGAATCATATGGACGAATGGGCAATGACTTTTGATGTAAATAAGACTTTATTTCCTTAAGGGACAAAACTCCATCATGAAGAAGAGATGCCAATAGGGCTGCAGAAGCCTTGCCATTCACAAATGCTTTATGAATGTCATCCAAGCACCCGGCACCTCCAGATGCAATCACAGGGATATTTACTGCCTCAGAGATCGTTCTGGTTAACTCAAGATCATAACCAGCTTGTGTCCCATCCCCATCCATCGAAGTCAAGAGAATCTCACCTGCTCCAAGTTCCGCAACACGCCTAGACCATTTCAATACATCTAAACCTGTATTCTCCCTTCCACCTTTCACAAAAACATCCCAACCTGGCTCACCTTCTTTTCGTTTTTTTGCATCTATCGCCACAACTATGCATTGACAACCAAATCGACTAGCACCCTCCCCAATTAATTGAGGGTTCTTAACCGCAGATGAATTGAGGCTAACTTTGTCAGCGCCTGCTCTGAGGAGCTCCGTAATGCCCTCAAGAGTACTTATGCCGCCACCAACAGTAAAAGGAATAGTTACTGATTCTGCTGTTCTTCTAACCATATCGATCAAAGTAGCTCTTCCTTCATGACTGGCTCTTATATCTAAAAACACCAATTCATCTGCCCCTTGCTGGCTATATGAACAGGCCAATTCAACTGGGTCACCAGCATCACGTAGGCCAATAAAGTTCACACCTTTAACGACGCGACCATCTGCAACATCAAGGCAAGGAATCAATCGAAGTGCAACCATTCGAAAAAACGTAGAGGCGACTGTTAAGGTTGCGCACTATCTAAGCAGTGCATGCAATGGGCAAAGCAACCACACTTACCAGAATTGGGGCAAACGTTAGAGTTGATGTGGAGCAAGTTCGTGATCGTATCCCTAAAGACCTCTTAAAAAAGCTAAAAGACAACCCACGCGGCAAAGTTGTGGACTACAAAATGACTGATGGGACCGATATTGGTCTAGTGCTAGAACTTAGCGATGGAACCACGAGCTGGTTCTTTAATGAAGAAATAGGCCGAGGTTGAGGTAGAGAGAGTGAGCGATGCACGTCAACTCCTTGGAATTAAAGGAGCTTCTGAAACAAAAAGTATTTGGAAGCTGCGTTTGCAGCTAATGAAACCCATTACGTGGATTCCACTCTTGTGGGGAGTAATCTGCGGTGCAGCTGCTAGTGGTCATTATCAATGGTCAATCTCCAATGTGTTTGCGGCTTTCGCCTGCATGATCATGAGTGGGCCACTGCTAGCTGGATTCACCCAGACTATTAATGATTACTACGACAGGGAAATTGACGCAATAAATGAACCTAATAGACCTATTCCTTCTGGAGCCATATCACTTTTACAAGTAAAGCTTCAAATTTGGATACTTTTGCTAGGAGGTTTAGCTGTTGCCTATGGCCTTGATATTTGGGCCAATCACTCAACTCCTTCTGTTCTATTACTTGCCCTTGGAGGATCATTTGTTAGCTATATCTACTCAGCACCACCACTAAAATTAAAACAAAATGGCTGGTTAGGGAACTACGCTCTTGGAGCAAGTTATATAGCACTCCCATGGTGGGCTGGTCAGGCTCTTTTTGGTCAACTTACTTGGACCACAGCATTACTCACTCTCGCTTATAGCCTGGCTGGTCTTGGTATAGCAATTATCAACGATTTCAAAAGTGTTGAAGGAGATAAAGCTCTTGGATTGCAATCTCTTCCAGTAGTATTTGGAATTAAAAATGCTAGCTGGATAAGTGCTGGGATGATCGATGTATTTCAACTAATGATGGTTGGTGTTTTGATCTTAATAGGCCAGCATTTTGCTTCAGTAATTCTTCTTTTGTTAATAATTCCCCAAATAACTTTTCAAGATATTTGGTTGCTTAGGGACCCATTAGCTTTTGATGTTAAGTACCAAGCAAGTGCCCAGCCGTTCTTGATTCTTGGGATGCTTGTTACTGCATTAGCAATTGGACACAGCCCACTAATACAAATGCTGTGAATTCCAACAGCCGCAATTGGCTTTTAGTTATCGCATCATCCTTATTCTTAGGCTCAGCAACTGCTATTTCAGAAATATTTTTAAGCAACGCAATCGATCACTTTCTACCAGAGGTAAATATTGTCACAAAATTCAGGAGGCCGGGAAGCATAATTTTCCTATCAACCAATCAAAAAGTTATACAGAAGATAGGCCCTGCAACTAGGGAAAAAATAAACATTAAAATGATGCCATCTTTAATTAAAACAGCATTTGTAGCTGCAGAAGATAGGCGATTTTTTGAACATAAAGGAGTCGATTTATGGGGAATAGGTAGAGCAATGATGACCAACTTTAGGCAGAAAAAAATCATCGAAGGCGGAAGTACAATTACTCAACAACTTGCAAGAATAGTTTTCCTTAATTTAGATAGAAGTTTCACTCGCAAGCTCAAGGAAGCTGCACTTGCTTACAAGTTAGAGAGACAGCTAAGCAAAGATGAAATTCTTGAACGATATCTCAATAATGTATACCTAGGTTCAGGAGCTTATGGAATTGCTGATGCAGCATGGGTTTACTTCACTAAAACCCCTAAGGAACTAACACTAGAAGAAGTGGCATTGATTGCTGGCCTAGCTCCTGCCCCTTCTTTGTTTTCTCCACTTGTTAATCCTGAATTAGCTATTGAAAGGAGGTCAATTGTTCTAAAAAAAATGTTGAAGCAAGGATATATTAAAGAGGATCAATTTTTAAAAGCATTTAAAAGTCCATTACATATAAAGCCCGCTATTCCAAAATACACAAATAGTTCTGCTCCATTCTTTACTAGCTGGGTTAATCAACAGTTACCAGAAATACTTACCCCTGAACAAATTGAAATAGGTGGACTTAAGATTCGCACAAGTCTTAATCTAGCTTGGCAATCTAATGCTCAAAAAATAATTCAAGAACAAAGGCCAAAAGACTTGCAAGGAGCATTAGTTTCTATTCAACCAAGTAGTGGACTTGTCAGAGTTCTAGTTGGAGGCAAAAATTTTGAAGCGACTCAATTCAATCGTGTCACTCAAGCGTTACGTTCTCCAGGGTCAACCTTTAAGATTTTCCCTTATGCTGCAGCTATCAGTGAAGGGTTTAACCCTGAAGATCAATTTCTAGATACTCCACGATGCTGGGATAATTATTGCCCAAAAAACTTTGAGGACAAATATATCGGGGAAGTATCACTTTCTAATGCATTCAAAGACTCTTTGAACACAGTTGCGGTAGAACTTCTAGATCTAGTTGGTTTCGAAAAAGTTATTTCTACTGCAAACAAATTAGGGGTAGGCAATGTTCACCCTTTAGGGGAGTACTACTCATTAGCTATTGGAGCATATGAACAAACAGTCTTAGACATGACTTCAGCTTATGCAGGCTTAACGAATAGAGGCCTCTACATAAAACCAACGCCCTTAGAAGAAATTCGCGGACCAGAAGATACAGTTTTATGGAGTTATAAAACACATCATCCCAAAGGAGTTCAAGCAATCAATAGTGATGTCGCTGACACAATGAACTCTATGCTGCAAGAAGTAGTTAATAGTGGAACTGGAAAAGTTGCATTCATGGAAAGCAGGCCAGTAGCAGGCAAAACAGGAACTTCTGAAGGAGGAAGAGATCTTTGGTTCATAGGATCTATACCACAGCTTTCAACAGGTGTTTGGCTAGGCTATGATGACAATAGAGAGACAAGAAGAGGGAGTGGCGATGCAGCATGGATCTGGAAACAATACATGCTCACAATTGAAAAAGATTTTGAGGTCTTAGAATTCCCTAGTAGAAAATGATGAAAAAGTTTGATAAATATCTTCTCTTTTAAATAATTTGGCTAGTAATTTATTAAAAAAAGCAATCGTTTGGTCAAAATTGCGAAATCAATGAAAAGCAACCAATCTTTGCTTAAATATATATAGCTAACAAGACTCAAGAGTGGCTGCATAAAAACCATCTCCAGGTCTAGATATATCTGGCCAAAGCTGTTTCTCTTGCTCAAGCTTTAACTCAGGGTGCAGAGCTAAGATTCTCTTAATTTGCCGCTCATTTTCCTCGGGGTGAATAGTACACGTAGAATAAACAAGCCGACCACCTTTACTTAATAAAGGCAATAGTCTTTCAAATAATTTGAATTGCAAAGCTACAAGTTCAGAGACCTTCGCCGGGGTCATTCTCCAACGTGCATCAGGATGTCTAGCCAAGGTTCCTAATCCCGAGCAGGGAGCATCTAACAATATGCCTTGAAACGAGCCCCTCCATTCGGGCTTCATTGCTATTAAAGAAGAAGCATCAGCCTCTAAAACATTAAGGCAATTACATCCCAGACGTTCTGCATTAGCAGCAACAAGTTTTAAGCGGTCTTTAGAACGATCTACAGCCCAAAGCTCACCTTTATCGTCCATTAATTCCACAAGATGTGTTGCCTTCCCTCCAGGCGCCGAACAAGCATCGAGAATACGGTCGCCAGAATTGGGTTTCAAAAGAGGAGAGACCCACTGAGCAGCTCTATCTTGAACACACCAAAATCCTTCTTTGTACCCTGGCCACTCACGCAAATCTCCTCTTCCTGATATCACTTGAAGCCCATAAGGACATCCATCTATATGAATACACTCAATACCTGCCAACTCAAATCTCTTCTGCAAACTTGTAGGGCTAATACGAAGTTTATTCACCCTTAAGTCAAGAGGAGGCACCTGATTTGAAGCTTTCGCAGTAGTTTCAGAACGTTCCACTCCGACCCAACTAATCAGTTCCTCTGCAAACCAAAGGGGTAAAGAGTGCTTTTGGGCCAAACAAGCTGGAGGAGATGCTGGCAAAGGGATACCAGTTCCTGCGTCCTTAGCACGAAGAGCGGAACGCAAAACTCCATTAACAACTGGAGCAAGTCGAGACAAATTACTTCTCTTAGCAAGCTCAACAGTTGTGTCAACAGCAGCTGAAGAAGGTATACGATCCATCAACAACAACTGGTACAAACCTATGTGGAGCAACCAACGAAGATTTGGAGGTTGTTTTGTTGAAGGAATCTTCCCAAAGGAATCGATCCAACAATCAAGCGTATAGCGATAACGGATTGCCCCATAGGCAATTTCCATAACAAAGCTTCTATCAACAACATCAAAATCGAACCTTTCCATAACCCGATCTAAAGCAATATCCGCATACGCACCAGCCGCAACTACTTTTAAAACCTCCCAGGCAGCCTGTCTAGAAGAAAGACCAATTTTAGATGGTTTTAAAGGCATCTAGGAAGAAAATAGAGATAAATAAACTTCAAATGACTCTTTTAAAGAATTCATGAAATAGAGTACTGGGAAAATTAGTTTAGTATCTATTATTAATATAATTGCTGTAATTAGTAGCAACAGTTCCTTTGTATAAATCAACAGCAATGTTTAATAAGTTTGCAACAGCTTTTTGCTTTCCCTTAAAGCTTACTACCTTAGCTAGAACAGCGA
>CAJWIZ010000047.1 GCA_913041805.1 uncultured Prochlorococcus sp. | reverse complement strand
CGTTATCAAAAAAAATTAGCTAAAAAGGAATGAATTCGAGTGCAATGCAATCACAATACTCTCCTTTAATCTAAAAAAAAATATCTCACAAACAAGAATTCGCCCTCGAGTTTGGCAAACACATTTAATACAACTTTTACGTCGACGTCTCAAATGCAAAACCTCTGGAACTATAGATATCCTTATTCACGCAAGTCCAGGTGCGGGGAAAACCCTTGGTGCACTTCTAGGCTTCCAAGCCATGAAAGAAGAAGGTCTGCTCAAAAATTTTGTTATTTTTTGCCATCGTCACTCAATAGCATCCCAGTGGGAACAAACTTGTAAAAAGCTTAATTTGACAGTAAAAAACTTCGAAATAAGTAACCATCAAAACGAAACAAAAAAGAACTCAGATGGGTGGATTGTGACCTATCAAAGTGCCTCAAGGAATCTACAAAAAATAAAAGAAGAACTAAGTATTTATTCAAATACAGGATTAATAGCAATCGCTGATGAAGCACATCATCTGGTCCTAAGTCATGAAGAACCAGAGAGTGCAGTTTGGGGGAGGGCTTTTTTAGAGCTTACAAAGCAAAGTATTATTCGCCTAGGGCTTACTGGAACACCCTTCAGATCAGACAACCTTCCTTTTTGTTCTGCGCAAAAGGTACAAGTTCATTCAAACGGAGAAGTTGTTGAGCAAATATCTCCAGATCTATGCATAGAAGCAAGTGAATTAATTTCTGCAGGTGATTTGCGTCCGTTGGAATTTCATTTTCAAGATGGATGGGTTGAACACTGCTATGAAGGGAAGCCAGACAGAGAAGTCTCACCTATATCTGGTGAAACCAGAGAAAGTTGGCGTGCTCGCAATCTAAGGAGAGCTATCACTCTTTCTGACTCAAAGAGCATCGCCGTTCAAATTATTCTTAAAGCAAGGAAAAAATTAATTTCGATTCGCGAAAAACAAATCAATGCCGCAGGGCTCGTAATTGCAAAAGACATATCTCATGCAAAAGCAATCGCGAGGGTACTAAAAGACTGCGGAGATAGTGTAGAACTGGTTCACTCTCAAGAGAAAGAAGCAAGCGATCGTCTTGCAAGTTTCAAAGACAGCCAAACCGACTGGCTTGTGAGTGTCGACATGTGCTCCGAGGGGTTTGATGCACCGAGAATTCGTGTTGTTCTATATCTAACAACTGTCGTTACAAAAAGCAGATTTATACAAGGGATTACACGAGCAGTTCGAATGTCTGCTGAGCGTGAATGCTTAGAGCCTATCCCCAGGGACCCATCACACATCTATTCACCCGCAGACCCTCTTCTTATCGAATATGCACGTAATTGGGCAGAAACAAAGCCATATCAAATTAGAAGCAATAAGTCTGCCAGTGAAATTGATAGTCCTTCATGGATATCTAGAGGGCCAACTTTGCCACTGAAAGCAGTTGATGAGGGTATAGGTAATTTGATCAGAATTCGAACCGCAGAATTACCACAATTCTTGAAGCGATAAGTCTTTTTGTATAGAAGAATTTGGTTTTGTGAAAGAAAAGACAATTGTCAGCTCCATCAACATGTAATTTGGCGGCATCGGGGACAAATCATGCATGCATCGCTTCAACGACGTATCAATGTCGCCAACTGTTGGGCAACTAGCCGAATTGCTGTCCTGGACACGCAAGAGCGCTATGAAGACAGTTACGCCATTGCAGAAGAATTTAGAGAATGGATCACATGCATTGGAGAAGATCCTGAATATTTAGAAGCCTCAGTCCTGAAAGTTCCACAAACTCTGAATTCATACCTTCATGAAGAAATAAGCGAAAGCGATGAGATGCTTGAAATATAAAGAAAAAGTTAATTTTACCCTCTAATTATTTTATGTTTTCTTTTGATTTTTAGCCCTTTATCTTTATTGTTTATTTTTCTATAGCCAAGCAAAGCGGCAAAATGAGTCAATATTTTGATTGATTAAAGAAATAATTGATTGAAAAAAATTATTTCATCAAAAAAACCAGTCATTTCAATTGAAATGGCACTTTACTATCATCAATTAAATCAATTGGACCCTTTAGCAGCTCACAAAAAGAGCTATTAACGCCTTCTTGGTCCACCAGGACGATTTCCTCCTGGCCTGCCACCTGGGGAGCCGGCATTTCTTTCTCGATACGTTATGCGTCCACGAGTCAAGTCATAAGGACTTATCTCAACTAGAACTTTGTCACCCGCAAGAAGTTTGATCCTGAATTTAGTTAGCTTTCCAGCGGCTCTACACAAACACTGATGACCAGCAGGTTGCTCAAGTGTGACCAGATAGAAACCATTGCCCTGTTCCTTCTCAATCACACCCGAAGTTTCAATCATTCCTGTTTACCCTTCGAAATTGTATTTACAAATTCTAATTGGATAAGTGAATTAATAAGGATTGTCTGGATTGATTTTACTAAGAACTAAAAACCTCAAAAATTATGCAAGGTGATCAACTCAAAGTTTCCTGCAGCTCTCGTACTGTCTGCCATTGACCATAGTAATAATTTGCTATTGCCCTTCGCTCTGAATCCACAAGCCCATCAAAAGCATCAAAACCAATACTGCGCCATAGCTCATTACCGCATGCTTTGTCTAATTCATGAATAGCTTCATGAGCCAAATTTTCCAGTCTTCTATTGAGATTTTTAATTTGAACTACAGACATTAGACAGCCAGAAGGGAATACAGGCCAATAGTACATTTTAACTACAAAAAAGCCAGCTTCTTGTCGAAATCAGAACGGCACTCTTTTTTTCTCTTCCTTGTCGACATCAACATCTAATTCACGCATTCGCTTCAGAATCATCGAATAATATTCACGCAAATATTCCTCAAGAGTTGATGTCTCAGAAGGATCCAAGCCAAATGCTTCGTAAGTTTCTTGCATTGGTGCATTAAGTGTGGCCCCTCCTCCAGTTACTTCTGAAAAAGCAAGACGATCCAAAACGTTTAATGACTCTTCGAAAAAAGAAACCAGGGCTTTTCCTGTTCCAATCAAGAAAGGTGAGACTTCTAAAATTTTTGAAGGTTTTGACTTCCCACAGATCTTTTCACACAAACCAACAACTTCTTGAGCCTTCCAGGCTTTAGGACCAACAACAGGGAAACTTTTTCTAATTGTTTCTGAACGAACTAAAGCAGCAACTGCAAACTTAGCCACATCTTGAGTATTCATATATGCAATATCTGCAGGGGTTGCACTTACCCAGACATTTTGACTCTCTAAAACTGGAATAGCGTATTGACTAACAAGTCCTTGCATAAAAGCGACACCCTGCAAAATGGTGTAATCCAAAGAAGAATCTGCTAAAAGGGATTCAGTGCAATATTTAATATCCATTAAAGGAACATTCCTATTTTGCTCTGCGGCAAATAAAGACATAAATACAACTCTTTTAACACCAAGTTGATCGCAAGCTCTATAAAGGTTTAACTTTCCATCCCAATCTGTCTCATAAACACTTTTGGGATCATCAGGACGGCTAGTTGCAGAATCAATAACAGCGTCGATTCCCTCCAAAGCATATTTCAAGGACTCTGGTTCAAGTAAATCTCCTTGCACCATCTCGCAGCCCCACTCTTGCAAGAAAGAAGCTTTGCGAGGAGTTCGGACCATACAGCGCACTTGATGGCCAGCATCAATTGCAGTTTTGGCAATTTGCCGACCAAGTGTGCCGGTTCCACCAATCACCAAAACCTGCATAGGGATCGTCATTCAGTTAAAGAGCCTAAAGAAAAAACAAAAGGAATCGCGACTCAATATTCTTGAAGTTTTAACAAAAGAGCGCCACCAAGTAATCCCAGAGGGATCAATACCCAAAAAACCGCAGCAATACCAAAAATCTCAGAGGCCATCTTTTTTTTGAAAACACCATTCTAATTAAAACCTTTGATGAACTTACCCTTGCAAATTCTTAACAGCTCGCCAACTGCTGCATCAGTTCGAAAATGTCCAGGCACTACAGCACTTCGAGAAGCATTGTATCCTTCGGCTTTTAAGCTCTTGATCCAAAACTCCAGTGGTGGTGGCGAATCTAATGGAACTCTCCTAGCCAATTCATTCGAAGACCATGAGAACAAAGGCAATCCATTATCAAGCTTTAACCGATCAATAAATTTCTTACTTGATTCAAGAATGGGTATTGAAAGTTCCTTTTGAAGCTTTGTAGTTTTGACTAAAAAGTTTTCTGACTGCAATGGACCTAACCATAATGGTCCATTTATCGCTAAAGATTTTTTCCCATTTTGACAGTTGCAATTTTCCCAATCTCTTAGTTTTACCAATGGCTGAGCAGATTGTGCTCCACATTTTTCGCAACGAGCGACAAAACCCATTTGAGTCTCCTCTTGCTCAGACAAACCTTTCTTTAACCTCACACAAATCCGAAAAGCACGTCCACCATCGCTAAAACTTGCCAATGGCTCTATTCCACGTCCTAAGAGCCAAGCTTGGCGAGCAACAGAAGCAATTTGCATCCGAATAGCAATCTCCCATGCAGCAGGGTGTGTGCGAGCTGAAGCGGAAAGGCTTCTAATAGCAGCTAAACGGTCATGTCCTGTAGGTGATCGCGCGTCGGTACTAGAGAGCATCAAGATGCCATCAAAAGCCAAAGCCTTAATTACAGGTTGAATTAAATGATTAGGAGATCCAAAACAATCAAGGTCTACAAAATCAAAAAAGCACTTATCTATGAAAGCCTTTGCCAGTAATACTTCTGCTAAATCACTTTTGAGAACCAAAGTAATTTCTTTTTCTAAGAGTGATTTCATATTTCGCTCTATCAAGCTGCTTCGAACAAAGTCAGCATCGTTAACCCAAATTTCAAAACCCTTTAAAGAGCTTTTCAACTCAATTGGTGTTACTGCGGCTTCCAACCCCCAACGCAAAGCTCTAATCCCGCAGCCTGCCATGAGATCTAGCCATCGACATTTTTGGCTTCCCTTATGCACTTTGAATTGAGTAGCAGCAACTAACACTGAAAAATCTCTAGCCAAAATGGAATCTGGGCGAAAAAAGCCAGCATCTAGATCTAAAGCTGCATAACCTTCTCGATAGTTAGAAAAAGTTTCTTTCAATTGCTCTTGGATAAAACTGAGATCAAATTTGCCAATCAAGCCATCTATAAAGGTGATGCTAAATGGGGCGAATCAAATAATTGGTACTGGCAGGGAATTCGGTGTAACTGGAGACTTTTAGGGAAACAAAACAAAAGGCCAATCCTCTTATTACATGGTTTTGGTGCAAGCAGCGACCACTGGCGTCATAATGCTCAACCCTTAGCCTCTGCTGGATATCGTGTATACGGACTTGATTTAATTGGTTTTGGTGACTCTGAACAACCAACTAAAAAAAAGATCCCAAAGCTGGACAATGAAATCTGGTCGAAACAAGTTGCAGATTTTTTAGAAGCAGTTGTTCAAACCAAAAGTTTTGGGAAAGCAATTCTCATTGGAAACTCACTTGGAGGTCTCACTGCTCTAACGACAGTTTGTTTTCACCCGGAATTAGTTTCTGCGGTAATTGCAGCTCCATTACCAGATCCCGCATTGATGCAGCCCTCGAAGTTAAGCAAACCTTTTTGGTGGACAAAACTTCGAGACCAATTAGCAACAGTTTTTTTTCAACTTCTTCCTCTAGAGATCTTGATCCCTTTAATTTCTCGAACGGGACTAATAAGAATTGCTCTGCAAGCTGCTTATCATCATTCAATCAAATTCGACAGAACCCTTTT
>CAJWIZ010000046.1 GCA_913041805.1 uncultured Prochlorococcus sp. | reverse complement strand
CTCCTTGTCCATGGGGTTGAAGTACTAGGTAGCGGCCTGGAAGGGAAAGATTGCCAGTGAGCCTGGGTCCCTTAGTCCCAGTAGGTTCTTTCATTACCTGCACTAGAACTTGTTGGCGCGGTTCAAGAAGTTCTGTTATCCCAGCAGCACCTTTTTTTAATCGAAGTGGTCCTAGGTCTGTGACATGAATGAATCCATTTTTTTCACTTTCTCCAATATTTACAAAGGCAGCATCAATTCCAGGCAGTACGTTTTCAACTGTTCCTAGATAGACATCTCCAATTTGGTAGCGACCTTGAGCGACGATTAATTCATCTACTCGCTCATCGGTAAGCAAGGCTGCTATTCGCAACTGCTCTGCGATAACAATTTGCTGGGGCATATATCAAAAAAAGTAAGAGCCCTACTTGGCTCAGAAACGATTGCAAACTTGCAGTGACGCTGCGAAGTTTTGAAAAGTCATTCGATAACGACCAAAGATCGATTGCAGAATTTATGAAGCGAATGCTTCATTTAAAGGGTTTGTTTCTTATCCGGAGCTAACTGACCGGAATATACGAGGGAATACAGGCCTCGATTTCCTCAAGATTGGGGTGACCTAAGGCCTGAACGCGTTTTTGGCAAAAGCTGACCAAATCTTCGCGTATTGGTAAGACCCTAGCATTTAAGTAACTGAATTTCATCTCTTTGCACTCTTGATATTTTGAGAGATTTTCCCAGAAATTCCTCTAACCAATATTTGACTTGTTTAGGTTTAATACTTCTCCCCAAAGGATCTATCAAAGCATTGAGTTCAAGGCGAATACTTTTTAGGGCAGGAGCTTTAGTATCTTTATTGATCTGCATTTTTATTGCAAGATGCCTAAGTTCTTCTCGGCAGTTTCTTTCTCGAGGCCTTCCTTTTTTATCATTGTCACACCAAATTAGCTCTTTTGACTTAAAAAGAGAATCAATGGCATTTTGCCATTCCGATTCATTTGGACTTGGCCCTGATGCACTTTGAAGATTAAAACTCCACACGGAAGCGAATAGCTTTTTAGAAATACTTCCAGAATTTATAGGTGTCAGTTTGGAACTAATTAGATTTAGCCCTATAGGTAAGTTTGTTTGGAGTTGTTCTCTTACTGCCTCAGCTTCCACTTCTTTGTAAAAATCTATATCCATCCATTCACCATATGCTTCAATTCCTAGGGGTAACGCAAGAGCAATTTGTATGCGTGGAAGTGGGTGAAAACCTCCGCTAAAACTAACTGGTAATTTGCTCCTTCTCAACGCTCTTTCTAATAAACGCAGAATATCTAGATGACTTAAAAGATCTATGGGTTTTGTTTTTGTAAACCTAAAACGGATGCGACAAGCTCTTGTACTTGGAGGAGATATTTTCTTGGTTTGTTCGGGAGTAGGAGGAGGAGGAACAATTATGTTGTGTCCTAGTTCAGGACCACATACTCCACAGTTGCTGCAACTACTAAATGAGCAGTCAGGAACAATTGATGCATCTAAGGCATGTTGAAAATCTTTTGCTAGCCAAGTTTTGTCGATACCTGTGTCTATGTGATCCCATGGCAATGGTTGGGCACAAAATTGGTTGAGATCACTTGGACTGAGTTCTCTGACATCATGCCAAGAACCCATTTCAAGTTTTCTGTAGTTTCCTTCTAGTCCTGCAATGGCAATGGCCTTAGTCCATGCTTCATAAGTACGTTCCAGAGATTCGAACCAGGCGTCCATTCCAGCACCTTTTCGCCAAGCTGTCTCTATCACTCCAGCTAGTTTTCTATCTCCTCTGCCAAGAAAGTCTTCCATAGCTGAAAGACGTAGATCTGTGAAATTAGCTTTTATACCTTTTAGAAGCCGAAACTTTAGCCGAAGTAGCTTTTGCCTCCTCTCTAATTCGGTTTTGGCGACACTGTGCCATTGAAAAGGTGTATGGGGCTTAGGTGTGAAATTGCTGATTGTTATGTTCAGCTTTAAGTAGCCCAAATCTTTGCAATTTTCTTGAAGCATTTGACAAGTCTCTGCAATTCCTATGACGTCTTCATCGGTCTCCCCTGGTAGTCCAATCATGAAGTAGAGCTTTATTTTCCGATACCCATTTTCCATAGCCTTTCTAATCCCTTGTAGAAGATCAGCATCTGTAAGATCCTTGTTGATAATGTCCCTTAAACGTTGACTTCCAGCTTCAGGGGCAAAAGTCAGCCCCGATTTTCTGTTTCCACCAAGGATATGTGCAATTTCATCAGAAAAACGATCTATACGTTGACTTGGCAAGTGTAAGGAAACATTTTGTTCTGCTAGTCGATTTCGTAGTTCTATCCCTACCGAAGGTAATGCCAAATAATCGCTGCAACTAAGAGATAGGAGAGAAAAGTCGCTATAACCAGTTTTTTCCATTCCTCTTTCAACCGCAGTTATTACTTCTTCTGGATCAACGTCTCTGGCTGGTCTTGTCAGCATCCCAGGTTGGCAGAAACGACATCCCCGAGTACAACCTCTACGGATTTCTACTGTTAATCGATCATGAATAGTTTCTATATTTGGGACCAAGCCAACTGCATAGTGAGGCATAGGATTGGCGACACGTCTCGTTACTCTTGTTGGTATGGATGCGTTAATTGGTAAAAGGGATATTTGATCTTTTCCCAGTTTGTATAGAGATGGAATATAGACCCCTGGTATTTCAGACAAATCCAGAAGTAATTCAGATCTAGAAAGCTGTGTGCTTTTAGCTTCCGCTATTACTAGACCAATTTCTGGTAATAGCTCTTCGCCATCACCTAGA
This sequence comes from uncultured Prochlorococcus sp., assembly GCA_913041805.1. Lineage (GTDB taxonomy): Bacteria > Cyanobacteriota > Cyanobacteriia > PCC-6307 > Cyanobiaceae > AG-363-K07. The sequence goes on along the minus strand of CAJWIZ010000046.1, from coordinate 3,119 downwards.
GCAAAAAAATCGAAGAAGTCTGCATATGGCTCAGGATTACTTGTTGCTGTTGGTCCACCAGCGAATATGAGAGGAGGAGCATCAGGATGGTCTATTGGTAAATCATTGCGATTTTTTGAATAAATCGGAATATTTGCTAAATCCAACATTTCTAAAATGTTGGTAGCTCCTAACTCGTAGCTAAGGCTGAAGCCAAGAATGTCGAAGGCAAAGAGTGGTTTCCTACTTTCAATGCCAAATAAAGGTTGTGAAAGTTGTCTAAGGCGTTGGGCAAGATCGCTTTCTGGAAGATATGCCCTATCACATATTTGTCCAGGCAAAGAATTCAGAATTGAATAAAGAATGATATGCCCAGAATTGCTTATGCCAATTTCGTAAAGTTCTGGGTAAGTTAGAGCCCAGCGAATCTTGGCTTTCTCCCAATTGTGAGGTTCAACCCCTAGTTCATTCCCAATGTATTGAGCCGGCTTTCTGATATTTGAATCGATTAATGCATCAAAATTAATTTGATTGGAGTAATTACTGAGTTTTAGAGCTTGTTTAGAGGGATTAGTCATGACAGACAAAGGTCCTCTTTGAAATACATCGTATGGAAGGACTCCACAGATGGACACTTTCCATAGCAGGATGAAGTTGATACATGCATCTGCTTTTGTGGTTCAGGTCAATTCCAATTACCTCAAACTTAAGGCTGGGTATTTGTTCCCTGAGATTTCAAGGAGAGTAAAGGCTTTTAGTTTGGACACTCCGCATGCAGATCTCATTCGTCTAGGCATAGGAGATGTAACAGAGCCACTACCTTTAGCTTGTCGAACTGCAATGAAGCAAGCCATTGATGAAATGGGTACTGACTCTGGCTTCCATGGTTATGGGCCGGAACAAGGCTATGAGTGGTTACGGGAAAGCATTGCCACTTTTGATTACAAGAGTCGAGGATGTGCAATTGGTGCAGATGAGATTTTTATTTCTGATGGTTCAAAGTGCGACAGCAGCAATATTTTGGATATTCTTGGTGAAAGTAATCGTATTGCAGTTACAGACCCTGTTTATCCAGTTTATGTAGATAGCAATGTGATGGCTGGTAGAACAGGCGTGGCCAATGAATCTGGCAGATATGAAGGCTTGACTTATTTACCAATAAACGCAGCTAATAATTTTCAAGCTCAAATTCCGCAAGATCCTGTTGATTTGATCTATCTATGTTTTCCTAATAATCCAACAGGTGCTATAGCAACAAAGGATCACTTGGCAAGTTGGGTCTCATATGCAAGAAAAAATGATGCATTAATTTTATTTGATGCTGCATATGAAGCTTTCATCCAAAATGAAAAATTGCCTCATTCGATTTATGAAATTGATGGCGCTCATGAATGTGCAATTGAATTTCGGTCCTTCTCAAAGAATGCAGGTTTTACTGGTACTCGGTGTGCCTTCACTGTGATCCCAAAGAATTTAAGAGGCAAAACTTTAATTAATGAGCAAGTAAATCTTTGGGATTTATGGAACCGTCGTCAGAGTACTAAATTTAATGGGGTTAGCTATATCATTCAAAGAGGAGCAGAAGCTGTTTATTCCAAAGAAGGTCAAATACAAATTAAAGCTCTAGTGAATTTCTATATGGAAAATGCAGCAATAATTAGAAGTAGTCTTTCTGATGCAGGCTTTAGCATTTATGGCGGGCAACATGCTCCTTATGTTTGGATTAAAGCTCCTGAGCAAATGAGTTCCTGGGAGTTTTTTGATCTATTACTTGAAAAAGCCAATATCGTAGGTACACCAGGCAGTGGATTTGGCGCATCAGGAGAAGGGTATTTTCGCCTTTCTGCATTCAATAGCCGAGAGAATGTAGAGAAAGCAATGAAACGAATAGAATGTCTTTAAAGGATTTGATCATGGATGAAATTAATAAGCAAAATAAACTTATTGTTTCTCAGGGTATCGTTTTGATAGGTGCAGTTGAACTGGCCCAAACTGGTGGAGCTACTGTTTTAGAAAAGAAGACTGAAAGGGTAAGGAAGATTTCTCCGCAATATAAGGTTTTATTGCATAATGATCCTGTAAATACTATGGAGTATGTAGTCCAAACTTTGCGTCAAGTTGTCCCTAAACTTAGTGAGCAAGATGCTATTAATGTAATGCTTGAAGCGCATAATAGTGGGGTTGGATTGGTTATAATATGTGATCTTGAGCCTGCCGAGTTCTATTCAGAGACTTTGAAGTCTAAAGGTCTTACCAGCACTATAGAGAAAGAAAACTGAACACACAAATCCTATTAAAATGGAATAATTGGTTAACTCAAAAGCAACGTTGGGTCCCACTAATTATATATATTCCTCTGCTATATTTCTTGGGATGGATAATCGTGCTGCCACTTCGAATTCTATGGAGCAATCTTCAAGAAAATGAGCTCTCTCTTCTCTCAACAATAATTAGTTTCTTATTATTTATAACATTGCTTCCTGGGTGGGCTAAGGCACGCTGGAAAGAAGAAAATTATTTTGCGACTATGGGTTTATTAAGCTATTCAAAAATAAACTTTATTAGATATTTACTTAGAGGTTTACTTTGCTCTTCTGGATTGATTTTTATTGTATTGTTTTCTGTTCTTTTGACACCTTGGGGCAATTGGTTGGGGGCTTTTAATTTTGGAATTGCGTTAAACGCAATTCTCCTTGCCTTTCTGGTTGGTTTTGCTGAAGAAGTAATTTTTAGAGGATGGCTTTTGACTGAAATGAAATATATGTTTGGTAAGCGTTTGGGTTTATTTGTTCAAGCTGCAATTTTCAGCTTTATTCATTTACGCTTTGATTATGATTTTTGGTCTTCTTTGGGCTTATTAACTGGTTTATTTCTTTTGGGGATTTTATTAGGGCTAATAATAAATAATGAATGTGGTTCTATATGGGGTTGTGTAGGCCTACATGGTGGATTAGTAGGCGGTTGGTTTTTTGTCTCTAATGGAATTGTGGAATTTTCCTCTAAAACACCTGGATGGTTATTTGGTCCTGGTGGCTCCACTTTGAATCCCATTGGAGGATTATTATCTATTCTTACACTTTTATTTATTATTTATAGTCAACGTACTGCATTTGCTATTGCTGGTCGACCATTTAAAGGGG
>CAJWIZ010000045.1 GCA_913041805.1 uncultured Prochlorococcus sp. | reverse complement strand
TGAGCTCCTGGTTGAAGAGAAATCCTACGTACACCATTAACTAAAGATTCCCTAGGGCTAGTCCAAGGTTCTAGACAAACCATCTCTCTAGGAGGGTCTGTCCAAACGACAGTTAAGTCAAAAGGAGGTTCCTGTTTCAACTCAACACATGTCCCCGCTAACAAATCAACTAGAGCAACTGCTTTTGTAGGGCCACTAATAAAGTCCACTCCCTCTGACAAACGACCTAACTGTTGTCCAGTTGGAATATCAATTCGCTTGAGATGATCCGTGCAATGAGATGGTAATCCGAGAATATTGGTACCTTTAAGATCTGTCACGTTGAAATATGGATGCAAACCAAATGAAAAAGGCATCTCATTTTGACTTTTATTATGCACAGAAATTCTAAAGTCAATACCTTTATGTTGTAGTTGTACCTCTATATTTAGCGAGAAAGAATAAGGATATACAGCACGTGTTTGCTCATTGTCTGACAAGCTTAGGCAAAATGAGCTCTGACCCTCATTTAACTGGATTGTCCAAGGAGAATCTCTAGCAAAACCATGCTGTCTCAGTGAATATTCTTGATCATTGACTTTAAAAGAACTCCTTGTTAAATCGCCACAAATTGGGAACAAAATAGGAATGCCACCACGCACACTTTTTTCGGGCTGATTAAAACGCTCAAGATCAAAATAGAGTATTTCTCTTCCATCACAAAACCATTCAGTTATTAACCCTCCTCGTTCAGGAACTACACGTAGCCTATTTCCAGTCTCAACTTGAATGATCTCCAAATGAGAATAAGGTTCTTTCTTCTGAGAAAAGATTATTGCCATAAATTCAAAGGTGAAAAATATAATTGAATTTCTAACCTTTTAACCAAGCGAGCATTTCTTGATTGACTTGATCGGGTATTTCGTCATGAGGGCAATGTCCAGCATTCAAAAGAACCTCCTTGACATCCACTGATGCCTCTCTGGCAAAAAATCGAAATTTATCTTGTTTGGCTTTTGCATTTCTTAGCCAAGGATCACTATCTCCCCAAAGCAAGAGAAGAGGAGATTGTAAGTCCTGAAATAATTCATCGATAGGCTTACCTTTAAGGCCGCGTGCTTGAAAAACTTTCTGGAAAACTTGAAATGCACCAGGATCTAAAGAAGGTCTCCGAATTGACTCAATTAAATAATCATCAACATTAGTTGGATCAATATATACCTGCTGAAGGGTACTTCGAATAACTCCTGGCCTGCGCAAATTCTCAAAAATCAATCTCTGTATCAATGGATAAAACAACCATTTCACCAATAGATCTCTGGAAAGGCCCAGACCAATCATCTGGCGAAGCTTCGAACTCACATTCTTAGGTTTGGAAACATACTTTTCATCGCTGAAATATCCTGCCGCATTAAGCAAAACGACTCCAGCAGAGTCAGATTCAAGAGCAGCACCTGCGGCTAACGCTGCATAACCACCAAGGGAATTTCCAACAATTACAGTCGGCCTTTTTATTCGCTCCTTGACATAGGCAACTACCTGCTCCTTCCAAAGCTCACCTCCATATTCGAGTTCAGGCGGCTTTGCACTTCTACCAAAGCCCAACAAATCAAGAGCATGAACCTCATAAGTTTGGGCCAAAACAGGAATGTTGTAACGCCAATGATCTGTTGATGCTCCAAAGCCATGAACAAGCAAAACAGCAGGACCATCTGCTCCGCAATGAACTTGTGAAGCAGCTTTAGTTGGGCTACTGCTAACTGAATAAACCTCATGCCCCAGATAACTCCAAGTAGCATTTGGCGAGGCAGAGAAAGCAGACATCACAACCTTGAATACACTTAACTAAGGATTGAGATGTTAGACAATTAACCCGCAGTCAGGAAGGTAATTGCCTAATTGATGCTCTAGAGCATACAAATAAAAAATGAACCTTAATGATTAATGAAGAGAGCCAAACTAAATCAAGCCAACTGGATTAGCTGCAAGGTCATCGGGAATCGAATTGCCTCCTCCAGGAGTTTTGTCTTTGAGAACAATGCGAAGCAAAACTGGAGCAAGAAAAGTAGTTCCTATAACCATCAAGAGAACTGCGGCTTCAAGCGAGGGGCCTAAAAGGCCAGCACTTGTTCCCAATCCTAGAAATATCAAACCAACCTCACCTCTGGGCATCATCCCTAATCCAACTACTAAGCGATCTGTTGGTTTATCAATGACAAAACACCAACCTGCTGCAATTTTGCCAACTATTGCAACTAACAACATAAATCCTGCTACAACCAAAGCGGAGCGACTACTTGGGTCCAGTGGATTAATCACAGAAAGATCCATACCGGCACCCACCAAAACAAAAAAGATGGTTGCGAAGAGAGAAACAAGAGGTAACACCGACTGCTGAATTGCATGATTATTCTTAGAACTACTCAATATCAATCCAGCTGCAAAAGCACCCAAAGCAGCTTCCAATCCAATTGCTGTAGCAACAAAACAACTCAATACAAGAATTACAAAAGATGCAACAACAACAGCCCCAGGAGCTTTAAGTCGGTCTAACAGCCAATCAAAAGCTGGTGCGGCAGTTCTACTAAGAACTATGGCAGCAATTACAAAAACTACTGCTGCAAGAACAAGCTTCACAATTGGTGCAATTTCTAGGGTTCCTCCTGTAGCTAAGGCAACAACAACCGCAAGAATGACAATGCCAAGAATGTCATCTAGTACTGCAGCCCCAATCACAATCTGACCTTCACGAGTTTTCAGATAACCAAGTTCACCAAAGACACTTGCAGTAATGCCAATACTTGTAGCTGTCATTGAAGCCCCAGCAAAAACTGCAGGGATCAATTCGACCTGAAAAATGAACATCAACCCCAAAGTTCCAGCCGCAAATGGCAAGATCACTCCAGCCATTGCAACAGTGAATGCCTGAACACCAACTGCAACAAGCTCCTCTAATTCACTCTCAAGACCAGTAAGAAAAAGCAAGGCATATAACCCAAGAGTGGCAACTGCTTGAAGGGAAGGAAAAGTTTCAAAATACAGATCAGGTACAGCAGCTGGTGGAATTGAAGCCAAGGAACTAATCACATTTACAAATCCCTCATTTAGCTGTGCTCCAGTAGAAGGAGGTATCAGCAAATGAAACCCTGACGCACCAATCAATACACCAGCTAAAAGTTCACCAACAATCGTTGGCAAATTCACACGAACCAAAATCTCGGCCAAAGTTCTTGCAGCCAGAAAAATCAATAAAAAGTTAATGACTCCTATTAAAGTTTCGGCAACTTCGACCTCATGGGTACTTAGTACGGACAAAATCTGAGGCAAATCCATAGATTCCGATAAACAATTCCTTTTCCTTTATGAAACATAAAGGACCGAGAAACCATGATCGGTAATTTCTGCCAAAGAAAAAGACATTTGTTATCGCGTGTGGATCTGAAGTCACTAGGTCTCGTAAAGGAAAAGTAGAGCTACCGTCCATCGATATAAATCAACAGAAAATCCCGAAATCATCGCGGGAACCTTCTGCACAAAGCAATCAATCTCAAAGTAGTTATGAGCAGTTCCCAACCACTAGACCTCAAACTACCAACACCAGGCTGTTACTCAGACCACGAAAGAGCAGGAATTGGACCTGATGCAGTCTTTGATGGAATAACTGAACACCTATTTTTCACACTTGGCAAGCTTGCACCAACAGCAAGCCTTCATGACCTGTATATGGCTTTGAGTTACGCGGTACGTGATCGGTTAATGACAAGGTACCTTGCAAGCCAAGAAGCAATTCGTGCAAGACCTCAAAAAACCGTTGCATATTTATCCGCTGAATTCTTAATTGGACCACAATTACATAGCAACTTATTGAATTTAGGAATTCAACAAGAAGCTGAGCTAGCTCTAAAAAGATTTGGGATTGAATCACTTGCTCATATTCTGGAAGTCGAAGAGGAGCCTGGATTAGGTAATGGTGGTTTAGGTCGACTAGCAGCTTGCTATATGGATTCACTAGCTAGTTTGCAAATTCCGGCTACTGGATATGGCATTCGATACGAATTTGGAATCTTTAATCAACTAATAAGAGATGGTTGGCAAGTTGAAGTAACTGATAAATGGCTAAAAGGTGGATGGCCATGGGAACTACCACAGCCTGATGAAGCTTGCTTTGTGGGTTTTGGTGGTAGAACTGAAAACTATCTAGATGAAAAGGGTAAATATCGATCGAGATGGATACCAGCAGAACATGCAATTGGAATCCCTCATGATGTACCTGTATTGGGGTACAAAGTAAACACTTGTAATCGATTAAGGCTTTGGAGGGCAGATGCCACAGAAAGTTTTGACTTCTATGCATTCAATATCGGCGACTATTACGGGGCCGTAGAAGAAAAAGTTGCCTCAGAAACTCTTTCTAAAGTTCTTTACCCCAATGATGGAACAGATGAAGGGCGCCGATTGAGATTGAAGCAGCAGCACTTCTTTGTTAGCTGTTCACTGCAAGACATGTTGAGAAGCCTAGAGAAAAGAAACATTCCCATCCAAGACTTTCCAAATCATTGGACAGTTCAGCTCAATGACACACATCCAGCAATAGCAGTTGCTGAAATGATGCGATTACTAATTGATCATCATCATTTGGAATGGGAAAAGGCCTGGGAAATAACCAATCGTTCTGTTGCATATACCAATCACACTTTGCTGCCTGAAGCTTTAGAGAAATGGGATTTAGAGCTCTTTAAAAGTTTACTGCCAAGACATCTTGAACTGATTTACGAAATCAACAAAAGGTTCTTACAGCAAGTGCGTTTGCGCTATCCCGGTAATGATTTGATCTTGAGAAAGTTGTCAATTATCGATGAGGAAGGTGGAAAAGCAATAAGAATGGCTCATTTAGCAACCATTGGTGCTCATCATATAAATGGAGTTGCAGCTTTGCACTCTGATTTAATCCAGCGACAACTTCTGCCTGAATTCGCAAAGCTTTGGCCTGAAAAGTTTACGAACGTAACTAATGGAGTAACTCCTCGTCGTTGGGTTGCACTAGCAAACCCTGAACTTTCGAAACTACTGGACAAAGAAGTTGGGCCAAATTGGATAACAAATATGGAATTACTTGAGAAATTAGAATGCAAGGAGCTAGATACAAATTTTCTAGAAGAATTTGGAGCCACTAAGTTATATGGGAAAAGAAAGCTAGCGGGCTATATCCACCGTCAAACTGGTGTTTTAGTAGACCCTTCCAGCATGTTTGATGTCCAAGTAAAACGAATTCATCAATACAAGCGACAACATTTAAATGCCCTTCAAATAATTGCACAATATTTGCGTATTAAGAATGGGAAAGCACAAGGAATGGCACCAAGAACTGTGATCTTTGGAGGCAAAGCAGCACCTGGTTATTTCATGGCAAAACTAATAATTAGATTTATTAATGGTATTGCCGAAATGGTCAATGCAGACCCTGATATGGATGGTCGATTAAGAGTTGTTTTCCTTCCTGATTACAATGTCAAACTTGGGGAACAAGTTTATCCAGCTACTGACTTATCAGAACAAATCTCGACCGCTGGCAAAGAAGCTTCAGGGACAGGAAATATGAAATTTGCTATGAATGGAGCACTTACAATTGGAACTCTCGATGGAGCAAATATTGAAATCCGTGATCGGGTTGGAGCTGAAAACTTCTTTCTATTTGGAAAAACTGAAAGAGAAATAATGGACCTGCGAAACAATCATTATGATCCAAAAAGTTATATTCAAGCTTTACCAGAGTTAAGTGAATCCCTCCGCCTTATTGAATTAGGCCATTTCAGCAATGGTGACACTGAACTCTTCAAGCCGTTATTAAATAATCTTGTAGGAAACGATCCATTTTTCGTGATGGCCGATTTTGCTGATTACTTAAGAGCTCAAGATAATGTAAGTCGTGCCTGGCAAGAGCCTCAAGAGTGGAATCGTATGT
>CAJWIZ010000044.1 GCA_913041805.1 uncultured Prochlorococcus sp. | reverse complement strand
ACGCCTTGCAACTCTTGGGTTGGTTTCAAGGTTGATGGAAGAAGATTTATTGCTTTTCAATCTGCTCACAAATCGCAGCGGGCTCTTCCCATTAGTTGACTCATCCACTGTCTTGCTTGCTCAGCATCTGAAAAAGGCACATCCATTTCCTTCTTACTGCCAATGAGTCTTAAGCGGCAACGTCCTTGCGCTTCTGTTGTCAAAGGTGCTTCTCCAGAAGTCAGAGCCATCAACTCAAGAAGCTCTAATTTGCTTATTTCAAAAGTATCTTGTTCTTTAAACTTTCCTGCTTCAAATGTGCTCCAGCTAAATATTCCATCTTTTAAACGGGCGGCTCCAGAACCATCTAATTTGGAAAGCTCTGCGCCTTCTGCCCAACTGCGAAAAAGGTTTTGTCGTCGCCTTTCAAGCCAGCCTAGTGCTGTTAAAAGAACAAATGCGAGCAGAAGAGGGAACCAGAGCAGACCGTGAATCATTGGAGCTCAATGCGAGATGTCTTGGACACGATTAAAGAGGGCCTATTCATTCTCTAGCTGTTTCCACTAACTTTGCTACTAGTTGTTCTAGAGTTACACCTACCGCCTTCCAAAGCATTGGATACATGCTCTGGGGAGTAAAACCAGGCAATGTGTTGATTTCATTTATCCAAATTTCATCAGTTTCTTCTTTGTAGAAAAAGTCGACTCTTGCTAGTCCATTGGCGGAAATTGCTTTACATGCCTTCAAAGACAATTCCTTCACCTTATTGCTTACTTCCTTTGAAATTTGAGCAGGAATGATGGCTTCATTTGAACTATGCAAATACTTTGCTTCATAGTCATACCATTCTGCTTGGAAGCGAATTTCACCAACAGCAGATGTTTCTAATTCACCATTACCAATTACTGCGCATTCAAGTTCTTTAGCAATTACTGCTTTCTCAACAACTATTCGATGATCATGTTTCGCTGCAGTATTGAGACCTTCTAGTAGTTCGTTTTTGTTATTGGCTTTGGTTATACCAACAGAAGATCCTCCATTTGCCGGTTTAATAAAGCAGGGGTAACCAAGTTGAGTCTCAAGTTTCGAGATAAGTGTCAATTTAAGATTATTGTCTATTAGCTCATAGGCAAATGCTGAGCAATATGGCACTTGAGGCATGTCAACTGAAGAGAATGCTGCTTTCATTGCTAACTTGTCCATCCCTACTGCCGAAGCTAAAACTCCAGAGCCAACAAAGGGCTTTCTCATGAGTCTAAAAAGTCCTTGAACAGTTCCATCTTCTCCATTAGGGCCATGCAGGACTGGATACCAGATATCAATTTCTTCGCTCTCTATAGGTAACTCTTGAAAACCTTTCTTTGGTAAAGGTTTTGGCAACTCCTTCTCTTTAAGTCCATAACCTTTTTGTAATGCTTTTTGTGCAATATTTTCTGACCACCAACGTCCTTGCTGGTCAATGTAGACAAGTTTGACAGTAAATCTAGAAGCATTATTTTTAGCCCTCAAAGCATTAATAACAGTTGCGGCTGATTTGATAGAGACGTCATGCTCGCTAGACGCACCACCGAAAACTACGCCTACATGGGGTTTAGAAGAAGGCATCTACTTGCTTCACACTTTGGTTTGTATTTCTCAAAGTTATCAGTGCAAGGTAGATAATTCAGTTCACTGGAATTCCACTTAGCGAAAAAGATCTAACTTCGTTGATTTTTAACTTCACAAGCTCTCCATTCTTATAGAGTTGGCCTTGGGGCCCTTCCCTTGGGAAAAAAGTTAGTCTGTTAGTACGTGTCCTTCCCATTAGTTGTTGTTTGTCTTTTGGATTTATACCTTCAGCGAGAACTTCTTCTAAATGATTTTTATAGCGTGAATTTCTTTTTTTTGCTGTTTTTTCAACTAAGGAATTGAGTTCTCTCAGTCTTTCTATTTTGATTGAATCTGGTATCTGATTTTTCCAAGTTGCAGCTGGAGTATTAGGTCTTGGAGAGTAGGCAGCAGTATTTACAAGATCAAAGCCGATCTCTTCAATTATGGAGAGTGTGTTCTGAAACTGTTGGTCATCTTCTCCAGGGAATCCAACTATGACATCTGAACTAATTGCCGCATTAGGGATTAAATCTCTAATGTGTTCAATAATTGTTTTATATTTTTCAATTGTGTATCCCCTAGCCATTGCTTTGAGAATTTGATTGTCCCCACTTTGAAATGGGATGTGGAAGTGTTCACAGATTTTTGGTAGTTCGGCACATGCAGTAATTAATCGATTAGTGAAATATCGTGGGTGGCTTGTAGCAAAACGAATGCGATCAATCCCTTCAATATTGTGAATGTAATGAAGTAGATCTGTGAGAGTGTTTTGACGTCTTCCTTCTTTTGTGATGCCTGGTAAATCTCTTCCATAGGCATCTATGTTTTGCCCAAGAAGGGTGATTTCTTTGTACCCCAATGCTGCCAACTTTTCAATTTCTGATCGAATCGCCTCCGGAGTCCTTGATTGTTCTTTCCCCCTCACGGAAGGCACGACGCAATATGTACAACGTTCATTACAGCCATAAATGACATTTACCCAGGCGCATACCTGGCTGTCCCGTCGTGCTGTTGTTAAGTCTTCAAGTATGAAGCTCTCTTCTGTTGCTAAAACCTGTTGTCCATTCTCAACTTGGGTGAGCAGGGTTTCTAATCTATTTGCATGTTGAGGTCCCATAACAAGATCAATTTCAGGGACTCTTCTAAGTAATGTTGCGCCTTCTTGTTGTGCTACACAGCCAGCAACTATGAGTTTGAGGTGAGGCAAGACTTGTTTCCTTTGCGCTTGACGCCCCAAATAGCTATATACCTTTTGCTCTGCGTTGTCCCTGATTGTGCAGGTGTTGTATACAACTAAATCTGCTTCTAACTCGGCTTTTGCTTTGAAGTATCCCATCCCTTCGAGGATGCCTGCCATCCGCTCGGAATCTGCTTTGTTCATTTGACAGCCGAAGGTTGTAATCCAATAACTGCCACGACCAATCTCTGTCAGCAAAGGTTTGTTTCCTAAGGCATTTGAGCTCGTTGCCATCACTGATAGAGGTGATTGTTAGTTCCAGAATTCATTTATAGGAATTCTTTAAGTTGTAATTCTGCATGAATTTTTTGTGAAAAAGGTTGTAAACCCTAGAAGCTGCTTAAAAGATGAGGGCGAGCGAGGGGATTCGAACCCCCGAATAGCGGCGCCACAAGCCGCTGCCTTAACCACTTGGCGACGCCCGCCGCGTCAATATGAATTTACCAATACACATGCTAATCAATCAGAAATATGTTTATGAACCAAATTTAGTGACTTCCTGAAAGATTCTTATGAGAATGAGTTTTGTAAGCTTTGCATTTAATTACTAGGTTCTGCTCGCATCTCATTACTAGAGAATTTTTCAATCATCCAAACTTTTGCGACTTTGGTTGCATTTAGGTATTCATTGCTTTTTTATAAATGTGGATTCTCTAACCAATTCACAAGAGAACAAATGTCTTGAAGCTTTCATTCCTCGAGGGTTGATTGGAAGTGCTCGCGAGGTCTTTGGAGCCTCAGTAACTGCTGAAGGTCTATGCCCAGTGAGGATTGGTTGGACAGGAGAACTAATTACATCGATTGAAACGATACCTGCAGAATCAGCTTCTGATTTAAAACTTCTTCTGCCTAGGCTTATAGAACCACATGCTCATATCGATAAAGCATTCACTTGGGGAGAGGCACCTAATTTGAAGGGTGGTTACCAAAATGCTCTTCAAGCGAACCTTGGAGAACTTAAAAATCGTACGATTGAAAGTGTTTATGCAAGAGCAGAGCGTGCACTAAAGCTGTCTTTAAAAAACGGTGTTCGAGCTGTTCGAAGTCATGTTGATAGTTTTGGTTTGGTTGCTGATCAAACATGGGATGTTTTGCTTACCCTTCGAGATGAATGGAAGTCATTGATTGAGCTGCAATTGGTAGCGTTAGTTCCGTTGGAATATTGGGGCACTAAACAAGGCAATTCTCTAGCTATACGTGTCGCTAAGGCTGGGGGACTTTTAGGGGGAGTGTTAGTCCCGCCTTTGCATCGGCGAACATCTAGGGCTTCACTTTTGAAGATGGTCACGATGGCTAATGATCTTGGTTGTGGAATTGACCTCCATATAGATGAGTCAGGAATTCAGCCTGCAGAAGGATTAAAGCAATTAATTCATGTGCTTGATCAAATGGAAATTCATGTTCCAATTACATGCAGCCACTTAAGCAGCATGGGACTGCTTTCATCTGGAAAGTTGAGTCGTTTCGCCGATTGCTTGGCTCATCACCGTGTGAGTGTGATAGCTCTACCCTTAACTAATTTCTGGTTACTAGGTCGCCAATCAACTAGAACCCCCGTGAAACGTCCAATCGCCCCTATCGTTCAGCTTCAGCAGGCTGGAGTAACAGTTGCAGTCGGAGGCGATAACGTCCAAGATCCTTGGTTCCCTGCTGGTAATTTTGACCCTGTGTCTTTAATGTCAATGACGATGCCGCTTGCTCAATTGGCTCCATGGCAACGTCTAGGGCTGGCTCCTTTTACAACTGCCGCGTCAGCCCTCATGGAGCTGGAATGGAATGGAATTATTCAAGTAGGCAGTCCTGCTGATTTTGTCTTGTTGGACGCAAGTAGTTGGTCAGAAGCCCTAGCCAGCTCACCGAGACGGAGAGTCATGGCTAAAGGAGATTGGGTCGATGAAAAGCTGTTTATTTCGCAAAATTCAAAGTTGCAATTTGACCGATGAAGAAAACCTTGCTTCCTTCAGCGTTGATTAGTGATCTGACGTCTATTCCTGACTTGCAGATTATGGATACGTTGGTTGATAGGGAGCGTTTCTCCCGTGATTTTTTTGACTATTCTCCAGTTTTAACCAAGAAGCTTGAGGGTTGTTGTGCTGACCTTGTTGTACGCCCTCTTTCTCTTGAGGCAGTTGTTTTGGTCGCTGGAGCATGTAAGAGGCATGGTATTCCTTTGACTTTGAGAGGCGCTGGCACTGGCAATTATGGGCAGTGTGTCCCTCTTCTTTCAGGAGTTGTGATGCTGATGGGTGCATTGCGTAAGATTCGTGGCTTTGACCCTGAGACCGGAGTGGTCACAGTAGAAGCAGGTTGTCTGATGGGAGATTTAGATCGGCAACTTGCTATGAATGGTCGTCAGTTGCGCTTACTACCAAGTACTTGGCGAAGTGCTTCAGTAGGTGGATTTATTGCTGGAGGATCTGGTGGAATTGGTTCTGTTAGGTGGGGGTTTTTAAGAGATCCAGGTCATTTATTAGGTCTTGAAGTTGTCACTATGGAAGAGCAGCCTCAAACGTTGCATCTTGATGCAGATGCAGCTGAAGCGTTGAATCATGCCTACGGAACCAATGGAATTATCACTGCTTTGACTTTGGCAACTGCACCTGCTGTTGCTTGGCAGGAAGTAGCTATTGATTGTGGTGATTGGTTGCAAGCAGTGAAGCTTATGCAATGTTGTGCACGATCAGCAGTGGATCTATACCTATGTAGTTTGCTTGAAAAAGCAATTGTTGAACATATTCCTAATTGGTCTGGTTGTTTTCAGAATCAGCATCGGTTGTTGCTTTTAGTAGCGCCTGATGGAGTTACGACAATTGAACGTTTAGCAAAGGCTGCTGGAGCTGCTTTTAATCTTTTGGGAACAGAAAACAAGAGAAGTGGTAATGGAATACGTGAATTGACATGGAACCACACCACATTGCATATGCGTTCTGTGGATCCCGAGTGGACTTATCTGCAAATGCTTTTGCCACAACCAGAACCTGAAACGATTGATTTTTTGAATAGTCGTTGGAGTCATGATTTACTGTGGCATTTGGAGGCTGTTTGTCAGCAGGGTGTTCAACGTTTGGCTGCCTTGCCACTTGTGCGTTGGCGCGGACCTGACTCTTTGGAGAACTTGATGAATGATTGTAGAGATGCGGGAGCTATTTTGTTCAACCCTCATGGAATTAC
>CAJWIZ010000043.1 GCA_913041805.1 uncultured Prochlorococcus sp. | reverse complement strand
AAAGGAATCTCACCATGGTCAATTCGACCTGAAGTTGCAATTATCCTTTGACAATCTCCTATCGCATCAAGGAGATTTGGATACACATGTGCATTTTCAAGAAATTTTCTGCCTTTGACAGCCATCCTGATTGCTTCTGCATCAGTAGGGTCGCAGCGAGGTGCTACTAGACGTAATTCTTTGACACCGAAATTCTCACAAAGTCTCGCTATGCTCCCGACATTTAATGGGCCAGAAGGTTCTACCAGAATCACATTTAGCTTGTGTTTTAGTCCCTCCACTTTTAATTAAGAGAATCAAGATATGCCAATAAATCTGCCATCTTCTCAGGTTCCATTTGGAAACTTGGCATGGGTGGTGTGCGGCCTTGCATAACTTGATTGATTATTTTCTTTTGACTGAGGCTCTCACTTACTTCCTGCAGGTCAGGACCTAATAATCCTTTAGCAGAGATCCCATGACAACCTACACAGTTCACACGAAAAAGTCTTTCGCCTTTCTCTGGTGAACCCTGCAGGCCAAGTGTTTCTTTTATGTATGGGTCTTCTTGGAAAATTCCAAGGGACCACAAGACAAAAGCTATTAAAGCTATTCCTATAACGACCAATGCGGTCGGTACAAGGCTGATGCTATTTTCTTCTTGATTAACAGCACTTGATGACGGATCCTCCACAGGAAATTCTCGCTCATGAAACAATTGTGCTTAATAGTTTTAACTTGTGCTAGCAAATGATTGAACCACTTCTCCTTGGAATTGTCTTAGGCTTAGTGCCTATAACGATTCTTGGCCTATTGGTCTCGGCTTGGAATCAATACCGTCGTAGTGGTTCTATGGGGGGCTAATTATCAGCAAGGAAGTATTTCCATAAACTCTTTTCCCTTGCTTACACCATTCTCTTGGAGTATTCAGCTCTTTTGTTGTTGAGTGCTCGCAAATAACTAAGGAGTTTTGTTTTAGCCAATTTCCTTCTAGAAGCTTTTCAAGCACAATTGAATATATTTTGGACTCATAAGGTGGATCTAAATAAACTATGTCGAATTGAGAGTCTGCTCCTTCCCAAGTGTGGGAGTTATCACACCCTTTTTTAAGAAGGCTAATTACTTCTCGGCAAATCACTTCTACAAACTTCTGATCACTTAGATCAGAAGCAATTGTCATTAGGTTTGATTTACAGATTTTTGCAGTTTGTGGATTTTTCTCAACTGCCAAGATTCTGCTGGCTCCTCTTTCTAGTGCTTCGCAACTCATTACTCCACTTCCACTGCATAGATCAAGCCAATGACACCCTTGAATTTTTTCGCCCAAAAAATTCATTACAGCTTCTCTTACTCGCGCTGGAGTGGGCCTTGTCATAAGCCCTCTGGGACTGTCAAGCTTGCGCCCTCCTAAAAGCCTTAGTTGACCTTTCACTTTGAGATTGGCGTTCCAGAGTTAAGCCAATTGATCCAACGTTTAAGCATTATTTGGCCAGCTTTTGAAGATTTTTCAGGATGAAACTGGCAAGCACCTACTCTTCCTTTCCAAACAATTGCAGTAACTTGGCTTTGCCCAAATTGTGTGGTTGCAGCTAAATCCGCTTGGTCTTTGGGAATAGCAGAGTATGAATGAACAAAATACATCCAATTATTTTTGTCAGTGGAATTCAATAGGGGGCATTCACTTCGTTGATTCAATAAAGACCAGCCCATATGAGGGATTCTTTCGCCTTGGTCTTTCGGTAATTTTTGAACTTTGCCTTTGAAGATTCCAAGGCCTGGTTTAGAGCCTTCATCACTTGATTCAAAAAGCAACTGTAATCCAAGGCAAATCCCTAAAAGAGGCCTGTTCTCATTGCCCCATAGCCTTAAGTGGGGAATGAGTTGTGTTTGATTGAGTTGGTTCATTGCGGGGTCAAAAGAACCCACTCCTGGAAGTATTAATGCGTCAACGTCATTGAGTTCCTTTGGACTTCGAACAATTTTTAAAGTTTGGTTTAAACGCTCAAAGGCTTTCTGCACTGAATGCAGATTACCCATGCCGTAATCAATGAGGCCAAGACGGGTTCTCACTTATTTGGCTTGCATCTGAAGAAGAAACAATTTCGCATGTCCAAAAACGATTCTGGATATGCAAAGAGGTTATTTGAATTGAACTTACAGATATTTAGAAATAGTTCCTGAAAGGGTTGCCTTAGGAACTGCACCAACCACTGTGTCAACTTTTTGCCCACCTTTGAAAACCATCAGAGTTGGGATACTGCGAATGCCGTATTGGCTCGCGACATTTGGATTCTCATCAGTATTTAGTTTGAAGACCTTAATCTTCCCTTCAAACTCTTTGGAAATCTCTTCAACGATTGGGGCAACCATTCTGCATGGTCCACACCATGGAGCCCAGAAATCAACTAGGACAGGGACATCACTTTGGAGGACTTCCTGTTCAAAAGAAGAATCAGTAACTGCAGCGGCGCTGGACATTCCTTTAGTAACGTCTGTCTGGTGGAATTTAGCAACCGTCCTCAATGAGTAAAGGCTTTTGTGCCATTAAGTGGTATGAACTGTGACGGTCGCGTAATGCAAAATACAAAAAGCCCGAGTTCTTCGGGCAGGTGGTGTGAGGAGTGTGCGGGCATAAGCCCTCACATATTGATATTACCGCTTGCGACTTTTTAAGAGGCTTGATTAGCTGTTTTGAGAGAGGAACCTATTTGCCCATGCCCAATTGTTGGGCTTTTTGATATACCTTCCCTTCTGTTAGAAGTGATGGTGCTACAACTACTTCAACTTTTTGCATCTCTTTAATGTTCCTGGCACCTAATGTGCCCATAGAAGTTTTTAATGCCCCTAGAAGGTTGTGAGTTCCATCGTCTAATAAAGCTGGGCCTCGAAGAATTCTTTCAAGGCTGCCAGTGGATCCAACTTTGATTCTTGTTCCTCTTGGAAGAACAGGACTAGGCGTTGCCATCCCCCAATGAAATCCTTTGCCAGGTGCCTCTTCTGCTCTGGCGATAGGTGAACCAATCATTACTGCGTCAGCACCACAAGCAATGCATTTGCAGATATCGCCCC
This sequence comes from uncultured Prochlorococcus sp., assembly GCA_913041805.1. GTDB lineage: Bacteria > Cyanobacteriota > Cyanobacteriia > PCC-6307 > Cyanobiaceae > AG-363-K07. The sequence goes on along the minus strand of CAJWIZ010000043.1, from coordinate 2,957 downwards.
CTGTGACTATTCCACCATCTGCAACGATTGGGACATATTTACCACTTTCTTGCTCGTAGTCTTCACGAGCGGCGGCACAGTCGGCTACAGCTGTTGCTTGAGGGATTCCAACACCTAGAACGCCTCTAGAGGTACAGGCGGCACCAGGGCCTATCCCAACCATTATTCCTGCAGCTCCTGCACGCATTAATTCCATAGCAACTTCATATGTCACGCAATTTCCAATAACAACTGGAATCTTCATTGCTTGGCAAAGTTCTTTCAAGTCAAGTTTTTCTCTGCCTTCTAGTCCAATGTGCTCAGTGGATACGACTGTCGCTTGTACAAAGAAAATATCAGCACTTGCTTTTGTAATCGTTTCTCTATAGCGAATTGCTGCTAGTGGCGTACCACTCACTGCTGCGACCCCTCCAAGAGCTTTTATTTCTTTTATTCGCCTCGTAATAAGTTCTTCTTTAATTGGCTCGCTATAGATCTCTTGCATTAACGGTACGAAGCCGTTTTTATCAATTGAAGCGATTTTGTCTAGTAAAGGTAGGGGGTCTTCATAGCGCGTTTGGACACCTTCAAGATTCAACACTCCAAGCGAACCAAGTTTTGTTAGTGCTGCTGCCACTGAAACATCCACTACACCATCCATAGCACTTGCAATTATTGGTATTTCTAAATCAATTCCACCAAGATTCCAGCTGGTGTCAGTTGCTTCAGGATCCACGGTTCGACCACCTGGAACCAAAGCGATTTCATCGATGCCATAGGCTCGACGCACAGTTCTTTTGCGCCCTAGCTGAACATTCACCGGCAACTTGAGGAAAGTTTGGCCAAGTTACCAACTAGAAGGCTAAAAGCATCTTTTGTTGTGAATAGAAAATTAAATTCGCATTTGCTTTGTTATGGATCTACGAAGTTTCTCCATCGCCTGTTTGCCTCAGAGAAAAATTCTTGCCGGTCTTGTTTTCGGAGTAGTCGAGTAATTGAAAACCTTGTTAGCCAGAGTGTGCCAATAACTTCGAAAATGCTTGCTGCTAAAGGGATATCATCAATTGCATTCAAAATTGTGCTATAGGCTTTGAGGCAAATTGCAATCACCCCTAGAACAAGAATCAATATTGAAGGATTGAAAAATTCATCCAATTGATCTGAAATTTTTTTTGTAGTCCCCAACCAGGCTTGGATTTTGTTTAGAACAACTTTCCATTCACTTTCTTGTGATAAACCTTGTGTAGTTTCATTCGAGGGTTTGGCTCCCGGATTCGGTAATGGTTTGTTCTCCATCGGATGAATTGTTCGTATTTGTCAGAAATTGAAGACTTTGAGGAATTTCGAACCCAAATTCATTTTCGAGAATCCAAGAGCATAGGCCCTAACTGATTTTGCTGTTTTCGCTTGATCCTTTTCAAGTTTAGAAGCCTTGTATTAACGAGTGACTGAGTTTTTGCTGGTTTTATAAGGTTTGCATTATTAAATATCCGCTTTTACTGCAATCACTTGATTGAACCCACTAAAAAATTACTCCTTGATTTTGTGGACTTTCTAGCGACTTCTTGGATTGGCTTGAAAGGCTAAAGAAGTCAATGTTTTCTATGTTTCTTACAACAACTTACCGGTTGCCGAGATAATCTAACTACAGGTAAGTAGCTCTTATATGCCTGATCCTGTGGGACCTGAAACCGGCGCTCCGGGCGAGTCCGACGATCGGATCATCCAGACAGACCTTCGCAATGAGATGTCGCGCTCCTATTTGGAGTACGCAATGAGCGTGATAGTAGGTCGTGCCTTGCCGGATGCAAGAGATGGATTGAAGCCAGTTCATAGGCGAATTCTCTATGCAATGTATGAATTGGGTTTGACGAGCGATAGGCCCTATAGAAAATGTGCTCGAGTTGTAGGAGAGGTGCTTGGTAAATATCACCCCCATGGTGATACAGCGGTTTATGACGCCTTGGTTCGCATGGCTCAAGATTTCTCTATGCGAATGCCATTGATTGATGGCCATGGAAATTTTGGCTCTGTAGATAATGATCCACCTGCTGCTATGAGATATACCGAATCAAGACTTCAGTCACTTACAACAGATAGTTTGCTTGAGGATATTGAGGCAGACACAGTTGACTTCTCGGATAATTTTGATGGATCTCAGCAGGAGCCAACAGTCTTGCCTGCACGCATTCCACAGTTGTTACTGAATGGTTCTTCAGGAATCGCTGTGGGTATGGCTACCAATATTCCTCCTCACAATTTGGGTGAATTAATAGATGGCCTTAAAACTTTGATCTCTAGCCCAGATTTAAGTGATCAAGATTTGATGAAAATAATTACAGGTCCAGATTTTCCAACAGGTGGTCAAATTTTGGGCCGTAACGGAATACGTGAGACATACCTTTCAGGTCGAGGCTCTGTGACCATGCGTGGTGTAGCGGATATAGAGACGATCGAGGTGACAGGTCGCCCTGATAGAGATGCTGTTGTGATCACTCAGTTGCCTTATCAAACAAATAAGGCAGCATTGATCGAGAGAATTGCTGACATGGTAAATGATAAAAAACTAGAGGGGATTTCTGATATTCGAGATGAAAGTGACCGAGATGGAATGAGAGTAGTTGTTGAATTAAGGCGTGATGCTTACCCGCAAGTTGTTTTAAATAATTTATTTAAACTTACCCCATTACAAAGTAACTTTAGTGCAAATATGCTTGCGCTAGTAAAAGGTGAGCCTGTTCTACTTACTTTGCGGAAGACTTTGCAAGTCTTCTTGGAGTTTAGGATAGAAACAATTGAAAAACGTACTCGTTATTTGTTGAGAAAGGCAGAAGATCGTGATCATATTCTATTGGGCTTACTGTTGGCTCTTGATCAGCTTGACCCTATTATTGCGCTAATTCGTGCTGCTTCTGACTCGGCTACGGCTAAGAAGCAGTTGCAGGATCTGCATGGGCTTACAGATGTACAAGCTGATG
>CAJWIZ010000042.1 GCA_913041805.1 uncultured Prochlorococcus sp. | reverse complement strand
TTTGTTCTGAGTTTGTAAAGCCCCCTCGAAAGAGGGGGCTTTTGATTTTTTCAAATTTAAGTAGGCTTCAATTCATTGGTAGTTGATTGCCAATCAAGGTCATTCTTCATTTGATTCCTTACCCTCTAGTCAGAATGAGTTTTTCATGGGTAGTACTTTTGGGCATCTTTTTCGTGTCACTACCTTCGGTGAGTCTCACGGAGGTGGAATTGGAGTGATCTTGGATGGATGTCCACCCAGGTTGGAATTAGATGTTGGACAGATTCAAACAGAGTTAGATAGAAGAAAACCTGGGCAGAGCAAAATAACAACCCCTAGGAAGGAGGCTGATCAGGTGGAAATCCTGAGTGGTTTAAGAGGTAACAAAACACTTGGAACTCCTATTGCTTTATTGGTGAGGAATAAAGATCAACGCCCAGATGACTACAAAGAAATGCAGTTAGTGTTTCGACCATCTCATGCAGATGCAACTTATCAGGCTAAATATGGGATACAAGCGCTGAGTGGAGGTGGAAGAGCTTCTGCTCGAGAAACTATTGGTCGAGTGGCGGCAGGTGCTATAGCTAAACAAATGTTGTTAAAAGCTAATGGTACGGAAGTGTTGGCATGGGTGAAACGTATTCACAACATTGAGGCCGATGTAAATGTAAATACTGTCAGCTTGTCTGATGTTGAGTCCAATATCGTGCGTTGTCCAAATGAATCAGTCGCTGAGTCGATGCTTCAACGAATCGAAGAAATAAGCCGGGATGGTGATTCCTGCGGAGGTGTGATCGAATGTGTTGTACGTAATACTCCTGTAGGCCTTGGGATGCCTGTTTTTGACAAGTTAGAGGCTGATCTTGCAAAAGCTTTGATGTCACTCCCAGCAACTAAGGGTTTTGAAATTGGATCGGGATTTGACGGAACTTTCTTGAAAGGTAGTGAACATAATGATGCTTTCCTCCCTGCGGAGGATGGCATCATAAAAACATTGACGAACAACTCAGGAGGAATACAAGGGGGTATTAGTAATGGCGAACCAATTGTGCTTAGGCTTGCATTTAAGCCTACTGCGACTATTCGCAAAGAGCAGCAAACGGTTGATGCAAGTGGCAAAGAAACAACTCTTTCGGCCAAAGGACGTCATGATCCTTGTGTTTTACCAAGGGCGGTGCCAATGGTGGAAGCAATGGTTGCACTTGTATTGGCTGATCACTTGTTAAGGCAGCATGGTCAATGCAATCTTTGGTAAAATTTTCTCAGCTCGATAAAAGATTCTTTCTAAATTGGAAAACTAATATGTCGATTCAAGGTAGTTATAGTGGTTTGGCTTGATGAATTCTCAACCATTTTTTTAATGAAGGGTCCACTGCTTTTTGTTGGATCAACTCTCTCCCTAGAGCAATTGCACCATATCCTTCTTTTAGCCAGGGATTGAGGTCTTCTACTCTTAAACCACCAGCAGCAATTATGAATGGGATGGATCCAATTGGTTCCTTGAGATTATGTATGTATTTGATGCCTAAAGTTGATGCTGGAAATAGTTTAATTAATTGACATCCAAAAGATTTGGCTTCTTGGATTTCGGTGGGGGAAAAAACTCCTGGAACTAGTAATTGTTTTAGGCTTTTTGCATAAAGTTGAAGACTAGGGTTCCAGGTGGGTGTCATTGCATAGCCAAGCTGAAGTGCTGCAACGGATTCCAAAGCCATATGGTTTGTTACAGAGGCTGCGCCTAATGCAATGTCATTGAAGTCTGAGCTCAAGGCTTGCATTAGTGGTATCCACCTTGGATGTGATGACCAGGCGATTTCTATATGTTTGATTCCTTCACAACATAGGTTTTCAATTAATGTAAACAAAGGATTTTGAGACCCAGAAAGATTAAAATCTTCGATATCAGGACGAAGAACTACGATAAGTGGTTGTGATTGCAGAGAAGCAATAAGTGCTTCTTGCTGACTTAACCAATCTAATTCTGAATATGTGTTAGACGTATTCAGCAACCGTTACATCTCTGAGGATTAAGAGGTTTTGCAGTTCTTCTGAGTCCACCGTTTCTTTCTCTACAAGCATTTCGGCCAATTCATCAAGTACAGAACGATTGTCTCCTAAAACTTTTGTAGCCCTCTTATAAGCTACGTCAACCAATTCAGATACTTCTGAATCGATAGTGGCAGCAGTCTCCTCTGAGAAGTCTCGCTCTGCTGCAATATCACGGCCAAGAAACATACCTCCCTGAGACCGGCCCAAGGCGACAGGCCCTAATTTGTCACTCATACCAAACCTGGTAACCATTTGCCGAGCAACTTGAGCAACTTGCTTGAGGTCATTTGATGCACCAGTTGTCACTTCATCTTCTCCGTAGACGATTTCTTCGGCTACACGACCTCCAAGGGCTACTGCCATTTGGTTTTGCAAGTAAGACCGCGAGTACAGACCTGACTCCATTCTCTCTTCACTTGGAGTAAAGAAAGTGAGTCCACCTGCTTGGCCTCTAGGAATAATTGAAATTTTTTGAACGGGGTCGTAGTCGGGCATAAGTGCTCCTACAAGAGCATGACCTGCTTCGTGATAAGCAACTAGTCTTTTTCTCCTCTCGCTCATTACACGATCTTTTTTCTCCGGACCGGCCATAACTCTTTCAATGGCGTCGCTAACTTCATCATTGCTAACTTCATTTAGGCTACGTCTTGCCGCTAAGATAGCTGCCTCATTTAGTAAGTTCGCTAGATCGGCACCTGTGAAACCGGGTGTTCGCCTTGCAACTTTATCTAGATCAACATCTTTTGCCAAGGTTTTATCTTTGGCATGTACTTTTAGTATTTGAAGTCGACCTGAATAATCAGGTCTATCTACGACTACTTGACGATCGAATCTTCCAGGCCGCATAAGAGCTGCATCAAGGACGTCAGGTCTATTTGTTGCTGCAACAATAATGATTCCTGAATTCCCTTCAAAACCATCCATTTCTGTTAAAAGCTGATTCAGGGTTTGCTCTCTTTCGTCATTGCCCCCACCTAGTCCTGCACCACGTTGACGACCAACAGCATCAATTTCATCAATAAAAACGATGCAAGGGGCATTTTTCTTGGCTTGTTCAAATAGGTCTCGGACCCTGCTTGCTCCTACACCAACAAACATTTCTACAAATTCAGACCCTGAGATTGAGAAGAAAGGAACTGCTGCCTCGCCAGCAACTGCTTTCGCAAGAAGAGTCTTCCCAGTCCCTGGGGGGCCAACCAGCAGAACACCTTTAGGAATTTTTGCTCCTACAGCAGTAAAACGGTCTGGGTTTTTTAGAAAATCAACTACTTCAGTAAGTTCTAGTTTCGCTCCTTCTATGCCAGCCACATCGCTAAATGTTACTTGTGTTGATGGCTCCATTTGTAAACGAGCCTTGCTCTTTCCAAAATTCATTGCAGGGTTTCCACCCCCACTACCTTGGGCACGTCGGAATAGGAAAAATAGACCTCCTAGAAGTAAAAGTGGGAAGAAAAGACTGCTTGCAGCTTGTTGCCATGGACTTGGTTGACGAGTTGGTTGAACAGCTATATCAACGTTGTTGTCTGTAAGGAGCTTTAACAGATCATTATCTGGTGCAAGATTTACCAATGCTCGACCACCATCTGATTCCACAACTTGAGCGGTCCCTTTGTCTGGGGAAAGCAAAACACGGCTAACTTGATTATCTTGAACTGCTTCAACAAAATCGCTATAGCGAAGTGTGCGTGTGGCAGTAGCAGGATCAGGCTGATCGAAAAAAGCAGTGCCAACTATGATCACAAGTATCACTATCAGGACGTAGAGCCCAACGTTGCGCAAGCGTTTGTTCAATGTTCTTTTACCTCTAATGAAGCAATGTTAATAGGGTCGCTGCCGTTTACGCGGCTCTAAGGACTTCGACCACGCTCCGAAAGGCGAACCATTCTGGAATTTCTTCGCCGCTGCGAAGCATTTTCCGAAATTGTGTGCCACTGAGTTTTTTAACATGTAGGCCGCGAGCTTCGGCATGCTCTGCCGTGACATAGCCTTCTTCTTCTGTAAATACAAGATTGAGAGAAGGCACTGTTTCCATAGCTAGCTCGGGAGCACATTCTCTAGCGAAGTTTTGAGCCTCATAGGCCCCGTAGAAATCTTCACCATCTAGATGTGATTTGCAACCAGCCATATCACGGCCAATTATGAAATGAGTGCAACCATAGTTCCTTCTAATGATCATGTGTTGAAGAGCTTCTCTAGGCCCTGCCATATGCATTGCATATGGCAGGTATGCCCATTTAATGCGTGGATTTTTTACTTCTGCAGCTAGCCGCTCATATGTTTGAAATCGAATATGGCCAGGAATGTCATCCTGTTGGGTTGGGCCGCAAGTTGGGTGGACTAATACCACTGCATTTTTGCTTACATTGCTTGCATTTAAAGCCCTTGTGAAGAGCTCATAATGGGCACGATGGATAGGATTACGGCACTGAAAAGCAACTACATCCTCTCCAGAAGGTAATTCTGCTCTTACTTCTGCTGGGGTCTTGCAAGGAAAAATACGTTTTGGTAGCTCTAGACCTTGTATTTTCCCTCCTATATAAAAACGCTTGCGTTCAGTAGCAATCATGCGAACAGCAGGATGCTCAATTGAAGTTGTCCCATAGCAGCCTTTTGCTTCAACAACTTTGTCTGGCTCCCATTGGTCTTCAATCTCCATTACTGCTAGTTCTTGACCTTTGTAGGTCAGGATCACTTTGTCTCCTAACTCCAAATCATTTCGGTCAGTATCCATAACTATTGGAAGACCAAATAAATATCCTGAAGTTGTACGGGTCCCTTTTACTACTTGTTCATAATCAGCCTGATGCATGAATCCACGCTCAGGAGAAAAACCTCCTATCACTAGAAGCTCTACATCGCACGCGTTGCGATCAGAACATTCCAATTTTTTTGTAATGCCTTCTTTTAATGCCTTTTGCTTGTCTTGAGGCACCATGAGATTTACCAGGCTCCCTCCATATGGAGCAATTACTCCTGAGTTTTTTTGGACAGGGGATTGGCTGGTGTTCATTACTAGCCTGAGGATTCGGGGAGATTCTCCCAGATCAAAGGTCCTAAATCGGTGGAAAATATGCAGAGATTGCTTTTTCAATAAAAAAGAGGGTGTTTAGCCCTCTTTTTTATTGACTTGTTCAAATGAATTTTGAACAGGTTATGGATTAAAAAACCTGTTGATCAGGCTTTACGACCATAAAGATTGCCAGTGAGTTTTACATCTACTGGTTCTTTGGATCCAAGATCATTGTCTGATGGCTGAACGGCTACGAAAGTGCCAGCAAATTCATTGCCTGCAACACTGTCGATTGAAAGGGTTATTTTGCCGTCGCCGCCGAGATCTTGCTTGATGTTCTCTTTGGCTAGTTCTTCATCATCACCACCTAAAGCAACAAGACCTTGGGCGTAGTCCACGCCAGTGTCCTTAGCACGACTCTTGGGATCAAGAAAGTCACCAGTGCGGTAACTAGGAATAGATGTTGTGCCTGTGAACTCTTCTCCGGGGGCTATTGATTTGCCTCCGCCAGCAACCATGTCTTTAACAGAGAAGGCTAAGGGAAATTCCTCTCCATTAGGTGCAAGAACAGTTATCAGAGAGAAATCAATGCCACCTTGTGCACTGAACTTTCCACCTGATAGATCACCGTAGACCTGATCAACGCTGCTGTTGAAACGTGGGCTAATAATTTTTGCAGGCACGAAATCAGCTGATTGACGCGCATTGCCTTCAAGTTTCACAAAGATCTGAGTTGGTTGTAAGCAGAGCTCTTTGAAACTTCCATCAGCACTGATGGAATCTGTGGAACCAGCAGGAAGGGTTCGGCAAACTCCGTTTTGGCCTGAATTAACGGATTTACCAAAAGATGCATTACCACGTTCGGGACCTTGTACGAACGCAGCACCAACACTATTTGGGGCAGCTGCAAAGGTAAGACAGAAAGCCAGCACCAAGGCCAGCAAAGGACGAAATCGCATGAGAAGAAGCC
>CAJWIZ010000041.1 GCA_913041805.1 uncultured Prochlorococcus sp. | reverse complement strand
TAGCTGCTGGTGACACACCAGACACAATCGAAGGACCAGAAATCGCAGCAGGACCTACTGCTGATGATGCAGTTCACGGACATGGCGCAGAAGCATGGCAGGATGCTCTTTTGAATCCAGCTGGCGCTGCTGACGACTCAATGGACCCAATTGTTATGACAATGGCTAACCTTGAAGGTGACCCAATCGGATCTTTCCCAGAAATTAGAGAAGGATTTGAAATTGCTGTTGAGCAAATCAACACCACTTTGGGTGGCATTGGCGGACGTCCAATTGACTTCCAAGTGTGTGTCCATGGATTTGATCCTGCAGCTGCAATTAACTGTGGTAACGAAATAGGACAAACGAACCCTCACCTAAATATCAATGGTATTGAGTTCTTCACTCCTGCTTTGTGGCCAACATTCTTGGGTGCAGGCATCCCAACTATTCAGACAGTACCTATCTTCGTGGCGGACTTCACCGTTGAAGGAAATGGTTACTCTCTATATGGCGGATGTCCAGTTGCTTTCCCAGGTGCTGCGACTTACACAGTTGAAGAAATGGGCTACAAGAAAATTGCTGTGCTTTATGCCGGTACCGGTCCAGGTCTTGAGTGTTTCGCTGACACCGAAGAGCGTTTCTGGAATCAGCTAGGAACTGAGTATGAGCTTGATTGGAAGGGTTTCCCAGATGCATCTGGTGACCCAACTGACAATGATGCCAACATTCAGGCAATGGCAGAATGGTTCGAAGGTTCACCAGTTGAAGACAGAGTAGTCTTCTTCGGTATGCAAGCTTCCGACTGTAACGAAATGCTGAATGCTATTAGCGCAGCTGGACTTGAGACTGCAGTAGTTTCTTCAGGTTCATGTGTTGATGCATCTGTATTGGCCAACCCTGCAGCTGCAAACAGTTATTTTGAGCATCAGAGCTATATTGCAGAACGTCCTGACCTGTACGATGACTATTCCGCTTGGGAATTAGAACAACGTGAAACGTTGTTGGAGGAAAGCTCCTTGCGTACAGCACCTATATCAACTTTCTTAAGAGTTGGATACGGTGCAGGAATTGCTGCATACCAGGTCTTAAGTGACATGGTTGCATCAGGTCAAGATGTCGACGACCGTGCGTCTATTATTTCAGCTTTTGCTGGATTAGAAAATCAGCACGTTATCGGTCAGGGACCAACTACTTGTACAAATAACACCGTTGAATACCCATCAGTATGTAAAAAGACACTTACATTCGTTAAGTGGACTGGTACTGAATGGGATCTTGGTGAATTTAATGGCAAGATCATAAATGTTGGCGACATACAAGCCCGAGTTGCAAACGGACCGTTTGCAAGAACTGACGGTTAATAAATAGTTATTAACCAAAAGTTATAACTCGTGTTGGGGCGGCCCTTTTTAGGGCCGCCCCAATGCTTTGTTGAGAGATAAATTTGTTATCCTCGTAATCTGCATCACATATCGGGGGGATATGGAACTTATATTTGGACTTTTTGCTGGTCTTGCTTCGGGTTCAGTTTTTGCACTCTTAGGAGCAGGTCTTGTGATTGCATACCGTGGCTCAGGAGTAATTAACTTCGCTCACGGCTCTGTTGCCGCATATGCCGCCTTCACATGGGATGAATTGCGAGACATGCCCGGTGAGACCGGTATTGGTAATGAAGGAGGCTCCATTTATCTACCCTGGTTTGACCCAATACCAGAATGGGGCTTCCTGAAGGCACTTCACATAAACAATCTTCCGGTTGAAATTCATATAATGACCGACCCACCAGCATGGCTTGCGATGATCATCACGCTGGCGATGTCAGCTTTTATTGGTCTTTTGATGCACTTTCTTGTTTTCAGGCCTTTGCGTAATTCTCCCATGCTCGCAAAAGTCGTTGGTTCTGTCGGAATAATGCTCTATTTGCAAGCAGTTGCACTACTTAATTTTGGGGGTAGCAACCGGGCTGACGATGGTTTCTGGGTGTTTAACTCAACATCTGAACCTATTGAGAATTTCCTAGGAATGGATGACAAAAACCTTCCGCGGTCTACCCCTTACCTTGCTTTAGCAGCGATATTAATCGGAGCATTAGCTTGGGCATTGTATCGTTACACCAGATTTGGTTTAGCAACAAGAGCAGCAGATGAAAATGAAAAAGGTGCGACTCTTCTAGGTTACTCACCACAATTTTTAGCTGGTCTTAACTGGGTTATTTCGTCTGTCTTAGCAGGTCTTGCAGGCGTAATATTCCTCCACAAGACAATGCCAAACCAATTAAATCTTTACGTTGTTTCAGCTCTTGCTGCAGCTTTGGTAGGAGGCCTTACATCAATCCCAGGGGCCATAGTAGGAGGATTAGGTTTGGGTGCTTTCGCCAGTATGGGCGTTAGTGCAACTAGTTACTCATGGTGGCCAGAATGGTTGCCTGTCGATGGAGTGAGGGCCTTTGCCCCAGTTCTCGTTGTAATACTCGTTCTGTATTTCAGAGGCCACAAGTTGCCAATCAGAGGAACAGTAGGTCTTGGTAGGCAACCTCGCGCGCCCGCAACTAAGCACCCAATGATTGGTGTTGGTGTCGGTGTTTTTATCGCACTTCTAATGTCAAATATTTTCATTTCCAAATGGGAATCAACGCTAACAATGACTTTGGTTGCGATTTTAGCAATGCTCAGTTTGGTTGTTCTGCTGGGTTTTCTTGGCCAGATATCCCTTGTTCAATGGACTTTGGCGGGAGTATCTAGTTTCGTATTGATCCGACTTGCATCTGATGGCTTAAAAGTCAGACCAATGGACTTTTTTGTGGTCTGGGGACCAGGTTTACCTGACCCTCTGGCTGCTTTAGGAGGTGTAGTCGCAGCGGTTATTCTTGGCTTACTGATCGGTATACCCGCGCTCAGAATTAGGGGAGTGCAACTCGCTGTGGTTACTCTTGCGGCGATTGTAGCTATCGAGGATCTGGTAATGCGTAATAGGCCACTCATGGGAACTGCAGCTCATACCATGAATCCAACTCCAAAGCCGGAGTGGTTCGGCCAATACGTAGGTGCTTTGGATGAACAATCAAACCAGACTGATTATTGGAAGTACACAGTTTTTTCAATAATTGTTGTTGCCTTAGCAGGAATTTTTGTTGTCAACTTGAGACGTGGGGTCATAGGTCGAAGATTTTTAGCGATCCGTTCCAATGAGAGAGCCGCTGCCGCTGCCGGTGTAAATGTCGCTCGGACAAAGATGCTCGGATTCGGAGTCTCTTCATTTTTAGCTGGATTAGCTGGAATGCTTATCGCATATAAAATGCCAATGGTTACGAGTGAATTTTTTAGTCCTTTTGTAGGTCTAGCAATGATCGCGTTCGTTTATTTAGGAGGCATTACAACAGTTTGGGGCGCGGTTCTAGGAGGGATGTTAGTTGGGGGAGGCTTATTCTCAGAGTTTGGGGCACTTCATTTCGAAGGTATTACGCAAGCCTATATTAACGCTGTAGGAGGAATAGGTCTGATAGCTAACGCAATTTTGACAAGCGGAGAGGGAATCTCACTTACGTTAACAAATCAAGCGAAGGCCCTGATAGCCACGATGAGAGGCACCACTCCAAAAACTGATGAGCAAGAGGAACTGGTTGTAGCAGAGGAGGCTAATGTATGAGCAAGCTTCTAGAAACAAACGGCTTAACTGTAACATTTGGCGGCTTAAATGCTAATGACAATGTAGACATAGGTATAGAGAAAGGCTCCTTTGTTGGTCTCATAGGACCTAACGGAGCGGGTAAAACTACTTTTATTGATGCCATAACAGGATTTGTACCTACATCAGCAGGATCAGTGGTTTTTGACGGGCATGATTTAAGTGATTTAAAACCTCATCAAAGAGCTCAGTTGGGTTTGGTACGCACTTTTCAATCTTTGGAATTATTTGAAGATTTGTCGGTAAAGGACAATTTACTTGTCGCTGCTCATCAAACAACCTGGTACACCCTTGCTCTCGATGTATTTAGAATCCAACAGAAGAGCGAAGAGATTGAAGAACGAATTGATTGGGCTCTTGAGGTAGCAGGACTAAAAGGGTTAGAAGAGGAACTTCCAACCGACTTACCTCATGGTCAAAGAAAGCTTGTTGGTGTCGCAAGAGCTTTAGCTGCACAACCAAATCTTGTTCTATTAGATGAACCAGCAGCAGGTTTAGACACTGCAGAGAGTAATGCTTTAGGAGGTCACTTAAGAGGGCTCCTTGATCATGATGTCACTGTCTTTTTAATTGATCACGATATGGGACTCGTTCTAAGTGTTTGCGACTTCATCTATGTTATGGATTTCGGAAAGATTATCGCATCGGGAACACCAGAAGAAATTCGATCAAACCCAGAAGTAATAGCAGCTTATTTAGGTGAAGAAGCTGGTGAGGTACAAGCCCGATCAGCTGAAGAGTTGCGTGGCATGTCAGATACGGCAGGTGAGTGATGACACAGAATGGTGAGACACTGCTTAAAGTAGAAAATTTAAACACCGGTTATGCAGGGGTGCCTGTAGTAAGGCAACTTAACGTTCATCTAAATGCGGGTGAGGTGGTAGCTCTACTTGGACCTAATGGAGCAGGAAAAACTACAACACTTTTAACTATTTCAGGAATAATTCCAATTTTAAGTGGGAACATATCTGTTCTTGGTGATTTCGTAGATTCAAAAAATCCTCATAAAAATGCTCGACTGGGTTTAGCCCACGTTGCTGAAGATAGGTCACTTTTCTTCAACCTTACAGTTAAAGAAAATCTCCAATTAGGTTTACGTGGGGATAAAGACTCACAACAGGAAGGTTTAGAAAAAGCACTTGAATTGTTGCCAGCGCTTAGACCCTTGATGGATCGCCGATCCGGGCTTCTTTCAGGAGGAGAGCAACAGATGCTTGCGATGGCAAGAGCACTTGTTTCAAAGCCAAAACTGTTATTGGTTGACGAAATGAGTCTTGGTCTTGCACCAATAATTGTTGAGCAGCTACTTCCAATCGTGAGAAATATTGCCGATGAAACCGGAGCAGGAGTTTTGATTGTTGAACAGCATGTTCATCTTGCTTTGCAGGTAGCAGACCGGGGTTATGTGATGAATCATGGGGAATTAGTGATGTCAGGTTCAGCTTCTGAGCTTTTGGATTCTAAGGATCTTCTCGAAGCCAGTTACCTTGGCGGCGACCTTGAAGAAGCAGGTTCAGAATGATGACTGCAACAAATATCCTTTCATTGTTTCGTGTAGGATTTTCCATTCTCTTCTTGTGGATGGTGTTAGCTGGCAATTGGGTTAATTTGAAAAATGAAAGTTTTGGTGTTTTTGACAGCCAAGGTGGAGCAGGTTTTGGAATTGTTGCCGTAGTGCTCGGGGTTACGATGCTTCTCGTTTCATTGATTCTTGCGGCAGAAAAGGAATTTAATATCAAGCCACTTGCGATGGGAGGCAATCAAATACTTTTGGCTTTAGGATTTGCATCATTTACAACTATTTTGAGTTTCCTAATTATCACTCATTCAGGAGCTTTCCGAGAGTTAGGACAAGTCAGAGGAGCAGGATGGGGGGCAGCTGGAGCTGGTCTAGTGGCATATTTTTTACCACAAGTAGTAATTGCAGGTTTTGGATTCCTCGGACCTTCAACTTCAACACCACTAGCAGAGTCAGATCGGCAAAAAATCGGACTTGGTGTTTTCATTTCAGGAGGTTTGATGATGCTTGCTCCGCTTTTTGAATGGTTTAAAACTGATGAAGGCACTTGGACTGGTTATGAACCCGGAGCGCCGAGAATGGGATTTTTGTTTTTAGTTATCGGAGCAGTGATTGCCCTTGCAGGTTTGATGCGCTTTAGGCCAAAAGGACTTGTTGAACCAGGAGGACGCTTGTCCCATCCACACTTACATACGATTACGGCATTTTCTGTCCTTTTCCCTGTAATAGCGTGGATGCTTACCTCTGTCCAACGTGATGATATGTCAACAGGGATAGGTCTGTGGATTAGTTTGATTTCAGGATTACTTCTTCTTGGTCTATCAGTATTTGAATTAACTAAACGAGAAGTGACAGCTTCTTAGCTGATCTCTAC
>CAJWIZ010000040.1 GCA_913041805.1 uncultured Prochlorococcus sp. | reverse complement strand
AGGAAAGATTCGGCTTCATCAGCTCGAGCTTCATTCATTCCGCAATTACAGTCGGCTTAGATTTGAGCTGACTGAACAACGTTTGTTGGTTGTGGGGCCAAATGGTGTTGGTAAGTCCAATCTGCTTGAGGCTGTTGAGTTACTTGGCAGTCTTCGTTCGCATCGGTCGAGTAATGATCAAGATCTTATTAGTTGGAATGAAGACAGGGCTTTGTTAAGAGCTACTGCTAATGATTTTGAGCAACTTCAATTGGAGTTAAGGAGAAAAGGGGGGAGACAGGCGTACCGAAATCAAAAGCCATTGTCACGACAGTTGGACTTGATAGGTCCATTGCGTTGTGTTGGTTTTAGTGCTCTTGACCTTGAATTAGTGCGTGGTGAACCGGTTCTTAGGCGCAATTGGTTGGATAGGGTTATTCAACAATTGGAGCCTGTTTATTCAGATCTCATAAGTCGATTTAGCAAATTACTTCGTCAAAGAAGTCAAATTTGGCGTCAATGGCAGCATCCATCTACTCAAGACCGTGATGCTTTGTTAGATGCTTTTGATACACAAATGGCTTTGGTTAGCACACGTATTCACCGACGACGAAGTCGAGCCTTAAAACATTTAGAGCCCCTGGCTGCTGCTTGGCAGGAGAGGTTGAGTAATAAACAAGAACACTTAAAGATTTCTTATCTGCCTGGAAGTTTGTTGGAAGGGAAGGAAGAAGAAGAGTCTTGGAGACTTGCTATTGAAGATCAGTTGTTGCTTCAGAGAAATGATGAGGAGAAATTAGGTCGTTGTAAGGTTGGCCCACATCGCGATGAAGTGAATTTTTTACTTGATGGAGTTCCGGCTCGCCGCTTTGGTTCGGCAGGACAGCAAAGAACATTTGTTTTGGCTTTAAAGCTTGCTGAATTGGAGTTGATAGAAGAACTTTTTGGTGAGCCACCAATAATGCTGTTGGATGATGTGCTGGCTGAGTTAGATCAGACTAGACAGTTACTACTGTTGGATGCTGTTGGGGAAACACATCAGTGCCTGGTAAGCGCTACTCACTTAGATGCATTTGAAGGTGATTGGCAAAGAAAATCACAAGTTGTGGAAGCCGAACTTCTTAGAAATTTGTGAAAGGTCAGCTATGGTATGAGGCTATTTTTTAATTTAATTATGGACAAATTCATCTCTTGTTTGCATCCGAACCCTGGATGGGTGAGTAATGGCGTTAGCGAAATGACTTCTCCTGTTGGTTCTGGTTCGACCAACATGGTAGGTAAACATTGCATTCTTGAACTATATGAATGCGATGCATTCAAGCTAAATGATGAAGCATTTATTAGGACGACAATTACAACGGCCGCGAAAATGGCTGGTGCGACTCTTTTGAACTTAATGACACATAGGTTTGAACCTCAAGGAGTAACGGGCTTAGCTCTTTTAGCAGAGTCTCATATTTCTATTCATACTTGGCCAGAAAATGGTTATGCGGCAGTAGATGTCTTCACGTGTGGTGATCACACCATGCCAAACAGGGCTTGTGAGATTCTGCGTAAAGAACTTTTGGCTAAAAGCTTTTCATTGAAAAGCTTTCAACGGGATACCCCTGAAGCATTGACAACTGCAGTGCGCACACCATCGGCTATCAAGTCGGTGACTTGTTGATAGGTTTTAATATTGTGAGATTCGACTAATGCCCTTCCTTATCCAGATGGTTTTGTTGAAGGATCGATATCCCTGTTGAGCTTACCGCTGACTAGACCTTCTAAATCTAGACTTACAGAGCTAAAGCCAATGGACAAGAAATAATCAACTATTTTTTTTCGCTCTACCTGAAGTATAAATTCTTCAATTCGATTTTCTGGTAGTTCAATTCTTGCAGAAAGACCTTGGATTCTTACCCTCACTTCTTCAAAGCCATGTGCTCTGACCCAAGTTTCTGCGATTCCTACTTGATAGAGACGTTCCGCATTAATTTCTTCCCCATAGGGGAAGCGTGAGGCTAGACATGGTTGGGCAGGCTTGTCCCACCATGGGAACCCTAGTGCTTTGGATATTTGACGAACACTAATTTTGCTAATACCTAATTCAGCAAGAGGTGACCTAACCCCTGCTTGACGTGCCGCTGCAACACCTGGTCTGTGTTCACGGAGATCATCATGATTTACACCATCAATTACCTGGCAACCTTTGGCAGTTTGAGTGATCAAATGGAGATGTTTATGTAATTCTTGTTTGCATGCATAACAACGATTGTTCGGATTACTGCTGTAAGCAGGGTCTTCAAGCTCTTTCGTTATGCATTCTTGGTGACGAATTCCTATCCATTTTGCTTGCTGACAAGCTTCATTGCGTAGGTGGCTAGCCAAAGAAGGAGATACACCTGTGATTGCTATTGCTTTTGTCCCTAGTTGCTCTTGGGCAATTGCAGCGACTAGAGAACTGTCTACTCCTCCTGAATACGCTACGCAAACGCTTTGGAATTTTCGTAGCTTTGTACGTAATAATTGCAGTTGTTTTTGGTTGTCCTTGGATAAAGTTTCAACTTGGCGAAACATTTTTTTCCAGCGTTCCCTTTAAAGCCTATCTTCATTGGATGATCTCGTTAAGCTTCAAATATTAAGAGGCTCTAATGGCGACAAAGCCGAAAGGATCCAATACATCTCGAAGCGGTCGTGGACGAGGTATCGGAATCGTTACTGCTGCAGACAGTCAGGAGCGCTGTCACGGTCAGTTGCATATTTATGACGGAGAGGGCAAAGGCAAAAGTCAAGCGGCATTGGGAGTTGTGCTACGCACTATTGGTTTGGGTATATGTGAGCAGCGACGAACACGTGTGCTTCTTCTTAGATTCCTTAAAGGTCCAGGTAGGGCCTATGACGAAGATGCGGCGATCGAAGCTTTGCAGCAGGGTTTTCCTCATTTGATAGATCAAGTCAGAACAGGAAGAGCAGACTTCTTTACTGCTGATGAAGCAACAAATTTTGATTTGATGGAGGCACAAAGAGGTTGGGATATTGCTAAAGGTGCTATCGCAAGCGCCCTTTATTCAGTTGTTGTTCTTGATGAGTTGAATCCTGTTTTAGACCTGGGACTGCTTTCAGTAGAAGATGTTGTGAGAACTTTGAATGAGAGACCAGATGGAATGGAGATTATTGTCACTGGACGTGCAGCTCCCGCACCTTTAGTGCAAGTAGCGGATTTGCACTCCGAGATGCGTGCTCACCGGCGTCCAAATATTGAAGAAAACAGCTTTAACTCTTCAAGTTCAGTTGGTGGTATTGAAATTTATACCGGTGAAGGTAAGGGAAAGTCCACAAGTGCTTTAGGGAAAGCATTGCAAGCAATAGGCCGTGGTATTAGTCAAGATAAAAGTCATAGGGTTTTGATTTTGCAATGGTTAAAAGGTGGAAGCGGTTATACAGAAGATGCAGCAATAGCAGCTCTTCGTGAAAGTTATCCTCACTTAGTTGACCATCTACGCTCTGGAAGAGATGCAATTGTTTGGCGAGGTCAACAGCAACCTATTGATTATGTTGAAGCTGAGCGTGCCTGGGAAATTGCAAGAGCAGCTATTGCAAGTGGTCTTTATAAGACAGTAATTCTTGATGAATTAAATCCAAGCGTTGACTTGGAACTATTACCAGTAGAGCCAATAGTGCAAACTTTACTGAGAAAACCAGCGGAAACTGAAGTAATAATTACTGGACGATGCAAAAATCTTCCTTCTTATTTTGATCTTGCAAGTGTACATTCTGAAATGGTTTGCCATAAACATTACGCTGAGCAAGGAGTAGACCTGAAAAGAGGAGTTGATTATTAGCGCTCTGGATCAGTGTTCTTTTTATTGTTTTACCCATTAGAAAGTTTGTTTGAAACCCATGCATCTATTCCACCAGCAACATTAATTCCTTGGATATCATTACGCTTAAGGATGCCTAAGGCTTTCAATGATCTTTTTCCGCTTTTACAGTGAACATATAATTTTTTCTCTTTAGTCATTTTTCGAATGCTTTCAATTGCTTCCCCATTCTCAATATCTTTTAAAGGGATTAATTTCGATTCTTTTATAGAAAATATGTCGTATTCGGACTTATTACGGACATCTAATAGAATAATACCTTCTTGATCATTTTCTAGTAATTTTTTGAGCTCATGTACAGATATGCTTTCAATTGATAGGGATGCAATATTGTGATCTGACTCCTCTACTTCCCCGCAAAACTTTTCATAGTTGATTAGCTTTTTGATTTTTTCTTTGTTGCTAGATGGCTTAAGAGTTAATTCTCGAAAGGTCATTTTTAAGGCATCAAAAACTAATAATCTGCCATCAAGTGTATTCCCTATACCTGTGAGAACCTTAATCGTTTCAGTGGCTTGAATAAGACCAATTAAACCTGGAAGAACTCCTATTACCCCGCCTTCTGCACAAGATGGTAATACCCCTGGCGGTGGTGGTTCAGGTAATAAATCTCGATAGTTTGGGCTATCTTTATTCAGGTTAAAGACTGTGGCTTGCCCTTCAAAACGAGAAACAGACCCATAAATATTTGGCTTGTTTAAGATTAAACAAGCATCATTTATTAGATAACGACTAGGGAAATTGTCTGTGCAATCACAAACAACGTCAAATTTATTAATTATATCTATTGCATTTTTGGATGAGAGTCGGGTCCTAAAGGTATTTACTTGACAATATGGATTTAGTTCAAGAATACGAGCACGAGCAGAATCGATTTTAGGTTGGCCTATCCAGCTCATGCCATGTATTACTTGTCTTTGAAGGTTGGAATCTTCTACAAAATCGAAGTCGACAATGCCTATGTGCCCTATTCCTGCAGCAGCTAGATAGAGCAATAGAGGTGAGCCCAGTCCTCCACTGCCTATGCAGAGGACTGAACTTGCCTTGAGATGCTTTTGGCCAATTATTCCTATTTCGGGGAGTGATAGATGTCTTGCATAGCGCGACATCTCTTCACCGCTTAAATTAATTTCATCCCTTTTTTGGGCTTCCATTACTTAAGAAGAAATACTCCTCTATCGTCTTACTTAGGTGCCAAAATTGCCAGCTCTTTCGGATGAAAGTTCTGACTTCTTTCTATCCACCAAGCGCGCCCTTCACCAAATTTGCCAATAATAACCATCGCTCCCGGGGAAATAGTGCACTTAAAATCCACTAATGAGGGCAAGGCATTTCCTTGAGGATGTGAATGAGCACTGCCTATGATCATTAAATGATGTTTTCTTGCCCAGCGCTGGGCATGTAGTTGCTCTCGTGGGTCGATAACAAATCGATTTTCTTTTGATAATCTTTCTTGAACAGTACTATTTAAATTTTTCTTTGATTCAAGCAAGTTAAATTTGTTTGGTTCCCAGATATTGCAGCAAGGCCAAATCATATGAACTTGCAATGTGTTTTCTTGTTTTAAGCCAATACTTTGCTTGTGACTACCAATTAACAAAGCGCATCCTTCTTCCGGGCTTGTTGCCAGCAGCGTATGACTAAGAACCTTTAGACAATCGTTATTGAATTCAATGCCACTTGGACTTTTCATCTGAAGATTTCATAGGTTCGGAATTCTCTATATCTAGGTTCGGAGTTATCTCTATTTAGAGGCCTGGCATTTATTAGTTTAATTCGATACGCTCATTACAAATTGCATTCAGCGTTGTGTTCATGAGTGACTCCAATCCTGAGGAGAATAAAGCTCCTGACTTCGAAACGCCTCCTATGGGCAATGCTGTCAGCGAAGGTCAAGAGAGTAGTATCTCCGATCGTTTCAGTGAGGTAATGGGAACAGTTAATCAGGCTTTGGGCAAGATTGACTGGAGCCAAATGGGTAAATATGGCAAAGCCCTAGGAATTATTGCAGTAGTAATTGTTGCCCAGGTAATTATCAAAGTAGTTATTGACACTATAAACTTTTTTCCTGTAGTTCCAGGCCTTCTGGAATTGCTTGGCGTTGTAGTGCTAGGACAATGGAGTTGGCAAAATTTATCAACTAGTGAAAAGCGCAATGCTGTCTTTGAAAGAGTTCAGAACTTAAGGAAAGAGTACTTGGGCTGAATGATTATTCTTTAAGATTAACTTTTTAATTAATTATATAATCTTTCACCTTTTTTAGACTTGTTAAGCATTG
>CAJWIZ010000039.1 GCA_913041805.1 uncultured Prochlorococcus sp. | reverse complement strand
GAATACAAGCCCTTCTATTGCAAAGATAGGTGAAATTCTCCAACAAGATGACCAGTCAAAAACAAACTTGTATATAGACAATCAGGAATTCAAAGTATGGTCAAAGCTAATTACTACTAAGGTCAATGACTATGCAAATATCGACACAGACTTTGGGGTAATTCTCTCCAAAGAATCTGATAATAATTGGTGGGGAGAGAACCTCGCAGCACTTCAACAAAGGCAACAAGAGCAAGGGTTACAATTGAGAGAGAAACAATTAGAAGAGCTTAATGCTAATTACAAGAATCATCCTTCTCTACAGCTTGCTCTAAACTCAAAGTATGCAAAAGAAGTTTTTAGTAATTGGACTCCATGGCAAATACTTAATTCCATAGCAGGTGGGTCCTTAAAAAACGTAATCAAGGGACTAGCTTTTTCTCTTGATCCTGATTGGGGTCAAAGTGATTCAAGCATTAATCTTCGCGCAAGCATTCAAATCACTTCATAATTTTTTGTTCGAAAGGAATTGTTTATTTACTTATGTAAATGGTTAGAAGCCTTTTTAAGTTTGATTTAAAGAACAACACAAAAGGCAATCCGAAAAAATCAGTCCTTAATTCGAAGATTAAAAAAGCCTTGTTGTTTAATTGCACATGCTTCAACAAAGCGGTTGATCTGACGTCTCAGTTCTAATTGAAGAGCTTGCACAGTTGCGAACAGACTAAGCAAAAAAGGTGGATGCACCTTAAATGAAAGAATGATGCTCACCAGGGACCAGTAAGGCAAAACAAATGGCACTACTAAAGTCAACAAAGGTTTTGTTCACTGAGTTTCGAGCGCACGGCCATTCATCAACTTTAAATATATGATTTCCCAGAATCAAAAATTAGGGCAGCCTCAGAACCTACCTTCAATTGGTTTGCGGCCTGGATTGGAAGGTGTACCAGTCACCCAATCCGCTATATGTGACATCGATGGAACCAAAGGTGAGCTTAGATATCGTGGTTATCCAATAGCTGAACTTGCCGCTCAAAGTAGTTTTCTTGAAACAACTTATTTATTGATTTGGGGGGATTTACCCAATCCACAAGAACTAAGAGATTTTGAAAAGGAAGTTCAAATGCATAGAAGAGTGAGCTTTCGAGTAAGAGACATGATGAAATGCTTCCCTGCTACTGGACATCCCATGGATGCTCTTCAGTCCAGTGCAGCATCTCTGGGTCTCTTCTATTCACGCAGAGCAATAGACAACCCTAAATATGTGTATGACGCGGTCATAAGGCTAATTGCAAAAATCCCTACTATGGTTGCTGCCTTCCAACTGATTCGTAAAGGACAAGATCCAATCCAACCTCGTGATGATCTGGCCTATTCAGCAAATTTCCTTTATATGTTGACTGAACGTGAACCTGATCCACTTTCAGCCAGAATCTTTGATCGTTGTCTAATTCTTCATGCCGAACACAGTCTGAATGCAAGCACTTTCAGTGCAAGAGTTACAGCAAGTACTCTTACAGACCCTTATGCAGTAATTGCATCTGCAGTAGGAACCCTGGCTGGTCCCCTACATGGTGGAGCAAATGAAGACGTTATTAAAATGCTGGAAGAAATTGGGAGCCCTGAAAATGCGAAATCCTATCTAGATAACGCAATTTTGACTAAGAAAAAAATCATGGGATTTGGCCACCGCGAATATCGAGTCAAAGATCCACGTGCAACGATTTTACAAGGCCTAGCCGAAGAGCTATTCGCTAGATTCGGAAAAGATAAAATGTATGACGTTGCAAAGGCTTTAGAACAAGAAGCTGAAAGCCGACTTGGCAAGAAAGGAATATATCCAAATGTTGACTTTTATTCAGGCCTTGTTTACAGAAAACTAGGAATTCCACGAGACCTTTATACACCAGTATTTGCTATTTCAAGGGTCGCAGGTTGGCTAGCTCATTGGCGCGAGCAACTAGGGGCCAATCGAATCTTTAGACCATCTCAAATATATACAGGTGAAAAATCGAGAAAATGGAAACAAGCTGATGAGCGAAGTTCTACAAAAAGCAACTAACTTGAATGCATCTCAAGCATGTCGATGGTGATTTCTCTTGGCCTAACTTCACAAGCCCTAACCAACCCAGGCATAGATCTTGAATTTAGTTTCAACCAAGCCATACAAGGGCTAGGACTTTCTTCTGAATTAGCCCATTTAATTTGGCTACCACTACCAATGCTGCTTGTTCTTGTAGCAGCTGTTGTAGGCGTACTTGTAACCGTATGGCTTGAGCGCAAGATTTCTGCTGCAGCTCAACAACGAATTGGTCCTGAATATGCCGGGGCACTAGGTGTCCTTCAACCAATGGCAGATGGACTCAAATTACTAGTCAAAGAAGATGTAATACCAGCCCGAGCAGATAGCCTGCTATTTACCCTCGGTCCAGTACTTGTATTAATTCCAGTCATCCTTTCATGGTTAATAGTCCCATTTGGTCAAAATCTTCTGATTAGCAATGTAGGAATCGGAATTTTTCTTTGGATAGCTTTAAGCAGTATTCAACCTATCGGGTTATTAATGAGTGGATATGCATCAAACAACAAATACTCTCTTCTTGGAGGTCTGAGAGCAGCTGCGCAATCAATTAGCTACGAAATCCCTCTTGCATTAGCTGTTCTTGCGATTGTCATGATGAGTAATTCTCTTAGTACAGTTGATATTGTTGAACAACAAAATAATGCTGGTTTACTAAGTTGGAATATCTGGCGTCAGCCAGTAGGTTTTGTCATCTTCTGGATCTGTGCGTTAGCTGAATGTGAGCGTCTACCGTTTGATCTTCCTGAGGCAGAAGAAGAGCTTGTAGCTGGTTATCAAACCGAATATGCGGGAATGAAGTTTGCTTTGTTTTATCTTGGCAGTTATATCAATCTTGTTTTATCCGCCTTACTTGTTTCAGTACTCTATTTAGGTGGATGGGGATTTCCAATACCAGTCGAATGGCTGGCAGATTGGTTAGGACAGCCCACCAACGCTCCTTTGATTCAGGTAATTACTGGATCGATAGGCATTGTTATGACTGTGCTGAAAGCCTATTTTCTTGTTTTCATAGCCATCTTGCTTCGTTGGACAACGCCAAGAGTTCGAATTGATCAACTCCTAGATCTGGGATGGAAATTTCTACTTCCAATTTCTCTCGTGAATTTATTAGTCACAGCATCCCTGAAACTGGCTTTCCCAATAGCATTTGGTGGCTAATTAGAAAACAAATTTCGATTCAAAAACAAATCAGTTTAAGTAGTTATACCAGCAGCATATCAAAAGCTTGTAAGATTTAACTGTACATTCCTTTTCCCCAGAAAGTTTCAATCGAATGCTGGGTTTCCTCAAGCAAGTTACTGCCTACACCAAAGAAGCATTTGGTGCCGCAAACTACCTTTTCCAAGGGTTGGCAGTTACGTTCGACCATATGAGACGTAGGCCCATAACAGTTCAGTATCCATATGAGAAATTAATTCCTTCAGAGCGCTATAGAGGCAGGATCCATTATGAATTCGACAAGTGCATAGCTTGTGAGGTCTGTGTAAGGGTCTGCCCAATCAATCTCCCAGTAGTTGATTGGGTGATGAACAAAGAAACAAAAAAGAAAGAACTCCGTAACTATTCAATTGACTTTGGAGTGTGCATATTCTGTGGGAATTGTGTTGAATACTGTCCTACAAATTGTCTTTCTATGACAGAAGAATATGAGCTCGCTGCATTTGATAGACATAGCCTGAACTATGACAATGTTGCGTTAGGACGACTCCCTACCAGTGTCACTACAGATCCATCAGTCCAGCCACTTCGTGAACTCTCGTATTTGCCAAAAGGGACGATGGATCCACATGATTTACCTCAAGATATTTCAAGAGCAGGAAAATTACCTTCTGAAATTATCGAACTAGGAAAAGAAAATCCCTCTACAATTAACTTAAAGAAAACCACACAAAATCCTACTCAAATCGAACCAAACCAAGAATGAATATTTCAAATTCAACAGAATTAATATGCTTTGCAATTCTCTCTATAGTAGTTATCCTTGGTAGCCTTGGTGTGATCTTACTAAGAAATATAGTTTATTCAGCTTTTTTACTAGGAGGTGTATTCATGGCCGTAGCTGGTCTATACCTACTATTAAATGCAAGTTTTGTAGCAGCAGCACAAGTATTGGTTTACGTCGGGGCAGTAAATGTATTAATACTTTTTGCAATAATGCTGGTCAATAAAAAAGAAGAGTTGAAACCAATAAAAAGTCTACAAATAAGAAGAATACTTTCAGCAATCGTTTGTTCAGGGCTTCTATTACTCCTAATCAGGGTAGATCTGACAACTCCATGGGATATTCCTGGTCCTGCGGCAATTGGTGAACAGGCAACTGAAAGAATTGGAGAACATTTGTTTACTGACTATCTTTTGCCTTTTGAATTAGCATCGGTTCTACTTCTTATGGCAATGATTGGTGCAATAGTGTTAGCACGTAGAGATGTTTTAGTTAGTGATGTAGGAACAGGAGATTCTGTAGATCAGAGTCTTATTGAGAAATCAAATACGCCTCTTCTTATTGATGAATCATCCTCTTAATTAAATTCCCAGATTCTTACTAAGCACAATTTCAAAGAATATTATGTTAAACAACTCCTCAGTTCCAGTTCCACTAGAAGCCTATCTTGTTCTAGCCTCATTATTGTTTTGCATAGGGGTATGGGGTCTAATTAACAGTAGAAATGCAGTAAGAGTATTAATGAGTATTGAACTCATGTTGAATGCAGTCAATATAAACCTCATGGCATTTTCCTCTTATATCGATGGTGCCCTAATTCGGGGTCAGGTCTTTTCTGTATTTGTTATTACTGTTGCAGCAGCAGAGGCTGCTGTTGGGCTAGCGATCTTACTTTCTCTATACCGCAATAGAGTAACTATTGACATGGAAAACTTCAACTTGCTGCGCTGGTAGGACTAAAAGAATGCTTTTAGATTTGGTCTGGTTGATATGTAGGGCCAACAGCAGAGCTGCAGAAACAGAGGCCTTATATATTCAACAAAAACTAGAATCTTTAGGAGGTGATGTAGTTAATTTAAAAAGTAGTCTCAAAAATAATACTTTTCAAAGTATATTTTCAGAAAAATCAAAATTACCAAATTTAGCCATTGTTTTAGGAGGTGATGGGACCGTATTAGATGCTGCACGTCACCTAGCAATCCATCAAGTTCCCATACTAAGTTTCAATGTGGGAGGGAATCTTGGTTTCCTCACACATGATCCAAGACTGCTAAGAGATCCAAAACTCTGGCAAAAAATCAAGCAAGATAATTTTGCTATAGAGCAAAGGATGATGCTTCAAGCAAAATTAGAAAAGACAACACATTCAGATTCATACATTCATTTAGAAAAAAATCCATTAAAAATAAAAAATTCTTATTGGGCCTTAAATGACTTCTACATTCGTGCATCTGGCGACGAAGTTTCAACAACATGCAATTTGGAGCTATCTATCGATGGAGAAGTTGTTGACCAATACAAGGGCGACGGGCTGATTTTATCTACTCCTACTGGTTCAACTGCATATGCAATGGCAAGTGGGGGGGCAATCTTGCATCCAGGC
This sequence comes from uncultured Prochlorococcus sp., assembly GCA_913041805.1. Classification (GTDB taxonomy): domain Bacteria; phylum Cyanobacteriota; class Cyanobacteriia; order PCC-6307; family Cyanobiaceae; genus AG-363-K07. Next base: position 530 of record CAJWIZ010000039.1, on the reverse strand, counting down.
ATAGAAGCCATCGTTGTAAGCCCAATCTGCCCTATGAGCCTTTCTAGTAGGCCGATTATTGTGCCTCCTGCCTCTCGACTAGTAATCAAGCCAAAAAGTGATAGAACCCGAAAAGTCAAACTATGGCAAGACGGAGCTGGAACAACTGTGCTTGAGCCTGGCGACCGTTGTGTTATTCAAAAGGCACGCCATCCTGCCCAAATGGTAATACTTGAACAAAGCCCTTCGTATTACAGAACATTGACACAAAAACTACATTGGGCAGGCAGCCTGAATAAATCTCAAACTTCACATTCTCAAGACAATGGCTCTGGAAATTGAAAGAAGGTTCTTAGTCAAAGGGAATGAGTGGAGAAATATCTCTTGCAATGCTCAATATTTACGGCAGGGATATTTAACAACAAGCATTAAGAATTGGACTGTAAGAATTAGAATTGAAGAAGAAGAAAAAGCTTGGCTAACACTCAAGTTTCCTGCCCAGAGAATATCAAGGCATGAATTTGAATATCTCATACCTGTTAAAGACGCTC
>CAJWIZ010000038.1 GCA_913041805.1 uncultured Prochlorococcus sp. | reverse complement strand
AGTTACTAACTAATTGTGTTATTTGCATAATTCTTTAAAAACTCTTCTATAAGATAGACAACCTAAAAAAGATCAGTAGCGATAATGTTCAGGTTTATAAGGACCCTCAATAGGCACACTTATATATTCTGCCTGAATAGAAGTTAATGTAGTCAAATTGGCACCTATTTTTTCTAAATGTAAACGAGCAACCATTTCATCAAGTCTTTTAGGCAAAACATAGACTTCATTAGAATAATTTGAACCTTTCTTAAATAATTCAATCTGAGCTAAAACCTGGTTAGTAAATGAGTTACTCATTACAAAACTTGGATGACCTGTAGCACATCCCAAATTAACTAACCTCCCCTCAGCAAGAAGGATAATCTTATTTCCACTTGGAAGAGTTATATGATCAACCTGAGGTTTAATATTCTCCCATTCATATTGTCTCAAAGAAGCTACATCAATCTCATTGTCAAAATGTCCGATATTGCAAACAATTGCCTCATCTTTCATACAAATAAGATGCTCATGACGTATTACCTGAAAATTCCCAGTTGCAGTTACAAAAATATCTACATCTTTCACCACTTCCTCCAAACGAACAACTCTATAACCCTCCATAGCAGCCTGAAGAGCACAAATTGGATCAATTTCTGCAATCATGACTGTTGCGCCCAAGCCTCGTAATGATTGGGCTGAACCTTTACCTACATCTCCATAGCCAATTACTAGAGCTACCTTGCCAGCAACCATGACATCTGTAGCGCGCTTAATGCCATCAACCAAAGACTCACGACATCCATACAAATTATCGAATTTGCTCTTCGTCACTGAGTCATTAACATTTATCGCAGGAAAAGGAAGTTCTCCGCTCTTCTGCATCTGATAAAGCCGAGCCACTCCTGTTGTTGTTTCCTCAGTGACACCTTGAATCTTCGACTTAATTCGAGAATAAAAACCTGGATCTTTCAATAACTTGTTTTTAATAGATGCAAATAAAGAGACCTCTTCATCATTAGATGGATTGTCTAGAACGGAAAGATCCTTTTCCGCCTTACTACCAAGCATTACCAATCCTGTCGCATCCCCCCCATCATCAAGAATCATGTTGGGCCCTTCTCCATCAGGCCACTCAAGAATTCGATGGGTGTAAGTCCAATACTCATCAAGTGTTTCACCTTTCACGGCAAAGACTGGAACCCCTGATGCAGCAATTGCTGCTGCTGCATGATCCTGAGTAGAAAAGATATTGCATGAAGCCCATCGAACTTTTGCACCCAAAGCAACCAATGTCTCAATCAAAACACCTGTCTGAATAGTCATATGCAAGCTGCCTGCAATAGAAGCACCTCGCAGAGGCTTATCACTTCCATACTTCTCTCTAAGAGCCATCAACCCAGGCATCTCAGTTTCAGCAATCTTCAACTCCTTACGGCCAAAATCAGCCAAGCCAACATCTGCCACTACGTAATCAACAGAATCAGCCAAAGTAATTAGAGAAGGAGACACAGAAATCATGATGAAAAAATCAAAGAAGAAAGAAACAAAGAAAGAGAATTTCTACAAATTGGTCGAAGCTTCTTTTTGGATGGAATGGCAATCTACAGATTCATGCTGGCTGATTGAAAATCTCGAAGAAACAATTGCCTTTGGGAAAATCCTTCTGAACAAATTTCCTGATTTCAAATTAATTCTGCTTGAAGGACCTCTAGGTGCAGGCAAAACTTCTCTAGTAAAAGGAATAGCACTTGGCCTTGGCATCAATGAACCTATCACTAGTCCATCCTTTCCATTATCGCAGCATTACTACTCAGGCAGAGTACCTCTCTTTCATCTGGACCTTTACCGACTAGAGACGAATGAAGATGCCAATGAATTGTTTATACAAGAAGAAGAAGAAGCAAAGGAGTGTGACTCTCTAATAATTCTTGAATGGCCAGAGCGCCTAAGTCTTGCCCTGCCAGATGCATTGAGAATCAAAATAGATTTTTGCAGCACTGAAGGCCGCTTAGCACACATCTACCCACCTGAAACTTCTAAAAGAAAGGAGATGACCTCGTCATAAGTTGGCTGGGGATCAATGCTTCCAGCACCTCCACATACAAGTGCACCACATGCAGCGGCAAATCGAACTACTTGTTCTGCCTGTTTTTGATCCTGAGGCTTTGCTGAAAGCTTCAAAAATTGATTAAGCAAACCTGCAGTAAAAGCATCACCAGCACCGGTTGTATCAACAACAGAAGGCGGGGCAAAAACTTCTAATTCCCCACAGAATCCACCAATGCACCAACGGACAGGCCTTGAGCCGTCAGTAATTAATACATCTGGTTTTTTAGGTAATGAACTAGAAATCATCGATGGATCATTATTATTAAAAAACCAGATCGCCTCTTCATTAGCAAGCTTTAGCAAATCAGATTTTTCTAATATTGGAGCAATTTTTGCTAATGCAATTTTATTTGGACCGGTCTCAGTAATATTCTTAGGGTCCCAAAAAGACGAACGCCAGTTTATATCTATAGCTAATTTAATATCAAGTTCTAGTGCTTTTTCAATACTCCATATCAAAGCTTCTTGAGAAGATTTAGTTGCCAAAGGAATAGAGCCTACCAATAACCAAGTAGCAGTAGAAGCAAGTTTTGGGAATTCTGTCAAAAGATCAGTTAATGACATTGCCTGATCAGCAAACCCCTTACCTAGGTCTCCAACAAATCCTTGAAAAGATCTTTCACCAGCTTGATCTCGATGTACCAAAACTATCCGACTAGGTCGATGTTCATCAATCTGCAAGCCCTGCAAATTCACCCCTCTAGAATTGAACAAATTCTGAAAATTTGTTCCTATAAGATCTGCTCCCAAGCGTCCACAAAAAGCAGCTTTATTGCCTAATTTTGCCAACCCACAAGCAACATTGGCGGGTGCACCACCCAAGCGATCCTCTACAGGCTTATCAAGCAAAGGGTCCCCACCTAAAGGACCTAAACGATCTAATAGTGCTTCTCCAATACAGATAACTTGGGGCGGTTGTAAAGATTCAAATTGATTAATCAAAGTGTTAGTCATGGTTTACCAATAAGCTAAGTGCACTTTTCTTTCTGCAAATATTGATTCAATGCAGAAATCATCTTTGCATTTGCTGCGGGGAATGGATAATCAACAAGCTCATTAGGTTTCACCCATCGAATTTGCTGGCTTTCTAAAGGTTGAGGTTCACCAGACAGCCATTTACAGAGATGAACAACAAAACATAGCTTCTTATGACTATATGAATGTTCAAAAGAAATCAATCTTTCTCCTACTTGAACCTCTATTCCTAATTCCTCAGTTAATTCTCGAGCAATTGTGACCTCTATTGCTTCCTTGGGTTCCTGCTTCCCTCCTGGAAATTCCCACAAACCTCCCAACGATGCATTTTTTATCCTTTGGTCAATCAATACTTCTCCAGAAGGATTAAAAACAATCCCTACACCTATAACTGCAAAAGGTAAGGTTTTGCCAACAGGTTTCACAGGAAAATCCTTGACTTGATCGGAAGAATACACAATGCAAAAGCTTTTCCAAGGACAATTACAACAATTTGGATTGCGTGGCTTACAGACCAAGGAACCCAAATCCATTAAAGCCTGATTGAAATGCCGTGGATTTTGTCTATCAAGTAATTTCTCACTGATGGCCCACAATTCAGGCAGGGAATTTGCAGCTGGTTGAGAAATAGCAAAAATCCTCCCAAGGACTCTCTTAACATTTCCGTCTAAGAGGGCAGCTGGAAGATCAAAAGCCGAAGAGATGATACTTGCCCCAGTTGAGCGGCCTACTCCTGGTAGAGAGATCCATGTCTCTAAGTCATTAGGCCAAGCTACTGGGTCCAAAGGGTCACCATCTCCTATTAAATCCAACAATTGTTCAGCTGCCTGAAGAATTCGCCGAGCTCTGGAGTAATAACCAAGACCCTGCCAAAGAAGCAATACTTTCGATTCAGAAGCCTTGCCCAGATCAAGCAAAGTTGGAAAGACCTCCATCCATTTTTTCCAATAAGGCAAAGCAACATTGAATTGGGTCTGCTGAAGCATCACTTCAGCAATCCAAATACCGTATGGGAGCAATAATTCTCCATTCTTTGGAGAGTTGCCATCATCTTTTAACTTCCAAGGAATATCTTTACGACCATTTTCCGCAAACCAACTAAGCAAACCACTTTGACCAACTTCTAAGTTTTCAGGCGTAGATAAAAGCCCTAAAAAATTCTTTTCAGCACTTTGTTTCATAAGCTCAATAAGGAAAAAACTCTCTAAATAGGTAAATGATGAAAAATATGGGTAATGAAACAGATTTACCAGCTAAAAAAAGCAAGACATGGCTTTGGCGTAACTTAAAAATTACCTGGAACTGCATTGGTGCCAACAACAATTCAACTCATGCAATAGTTCTTATCCATGGCTTTGGCGCATGTAAGGAGCACTGGCGACACAATCAACCAGTGCTAGGCAAAACCTCCATTTGTTATGCAATTGATCTCATTGGTTTTGGCGATAGTAGTCAACCAAAAGCACGGTTGGAAGGAGATCAACCCGAAAATGGAGACTTTCGATATCGATTTGATTCTTGGGCAGCTCAAGTCACAGATTTTTGTCGAGAAGTTGTCCAAAAACCAGTAATTCTCATCGGCAATTCAATTGGAGGAGTAATAGCTCTTCGCAGCTCCCAATTACTGGAAGGCAGTTGCTCTTCAGTCGTGCTAATTGACTGTGCCCAAAGAACAATGGACGATAAACGACTAAACGAGCAGCCAAAATGGATGCGCTGGTTTAGGCCATGGTTAAAAAATCTTGTTAGACAACGTTGGCTAAGTGAAAATCTTTTTCGCAATGCGGCCAATCCAAGAGTCATCAAGCGTGTACTTGGCCAGGCTTACCCCAGTGGTAAAAATATTGATGAAGATCTAGTTCAATTACTTCAAAAGCCAAGTAAACGGAAAGGGGCACAAGAAGCATTTCGAGGTTTTATAAATCTTTTTGATGACTACCTTGCTCCACAAATACTTGCAGATTTACAAACCCCTGTTCATCTAATTTGGGGTGAAAAAGATCCATGGGAACCAATTGAAGAAGCAAAAATATGGATTAGAAAATTCAAATGTATACGTTCCCTAAAAATAATTCCTGGTGCTGGACATTGCCCTCATGATGAGGCTCCTGAAGATGTAAACAAAATCCTCTTAGATTTGATTCAACAAATCACATAATCTTCTATCGCATCGCCCAGTCTGCGCATACCCTTTAAAGCATCTCTCTGAAGATTGCGAACACGATCTCTACTAATGCCAAGTATTCGTCCAATTCCCGTCAGAGTCATTGGATCATCCCCATCCATTCCGTATCGCATTCTCAAAACTCGACACTGCAGATCTGGTAACTGCTCAAGCATTGTTTCCAAATCTCCTTTCATGCAATCATTCTCGATTTGTTCACTCAATAACTCTTGATCCCCCGCAAGTAAATCAAGCAGCATTGTCTCCTCTCCATCCCCAACATTCATTTGCAAACTCATCGGTTGACGTGCGCTACACATAACCTCTTTGACATCCTCTTCCGGAAGCTCAACAAACTCAGCCAATTCAGTCAGGGTTGGTGTTCTGGCCATTTCCTGACTCAACTCTCGTTGCCCCTTTTTCAATTTGTTGAGCATCTCAGTGATATGGATAGGCAAGCGAATCGTTCTACTTTTCTCTGAAATAGCTCGAGTCATGCCCTGACGAATCCACCAATAGGCATATGTTGAAAATTTATATCCACGAGTCGGGTCAAATTTTTCAACACCGCGTACTAATCCAATCGTTCCCTCCTGGATTAAATCCAAAAGTTCCATATTCCGCTTGGTGTACTTCTTCGCAACACTGACCACCAAGCGCAAATTTGCTGCGACCATTCTCTCTTTCGCACGACGACCACTTTTCAACTTCCTCTTCAGCTGAGCAGTAGTTAAATCAGCAGCGGTTGCAAAAGCTTCAAAACTGGGATCCTCCCCTAATTCTCCGGCCAAGTCAGACTCAATCTTCTCTAAAGACATCAACTCTTGGACTTGTCTACCCAAAGTGATTTCCTGCTCATGAGAAAGCAAAGGTACGCGACCAATATCACGGAGATAGGAACGCACCAAATCAACTTCTACTGAG
>CAJWIZ010000037.1 GCA_913041805.1 uncultured Prochlorococcus sp. | reverse complement strand
AAAGCTCCTGCTAAACCATCGGCCCGTGCAACTACAAAGTCAGGCAGATTACGTGCTAGTGCTGTCAAAGTAATCAGGCCTGGGAATGGTTGATGTTGATTTTGCGATTGACTTTATTCAAACGATTCTTAACGACCTTCTTTGTCCCAAGCTTTTTTCTGTTGATTCAGTCCTGCTCCCAAACACCAATAGGGCAGGAACTATCTGATAGCTTTGATTCCCCAATTGAGCCTAAAGTTCAAAATGATTCTCTTTCAGAAGAGGGAAAAACTGCATCCAAAACAAAAGTTCTAAATGAACAGAATGAAAAAACTTTATCTCTTGAGAAAATTAATAAGAAAAGAGAGAGAAGAATTATTCAGAAAAAATCTGACTACCAATTTAAAGCTTCTGAGAAAAAATCTTCCTTCAACCCTCAACCATATCGAATAACTATCAAGCTTTCTGCCGCCAATCCTTCTGCTCCAGCAGAAAGTGTAACCAAAGCATTGAGATTGGCTGGTGTGGAATTTGAAGTAGAGATGATTCAATTGATTCAGGACGAACCTTCAAGTCAACAGAAGCGTGTAGGGAGGACAAATCGTTGACGAGATCTAGGACGTTCAGGAAAGGGAAAACGCCCCGAGCTTTTGGTCCAATTAGTCGTAATGAAGCACTAAAAATCATGGAAGCTTCTTACCTTGCAGCAGCTTCTTCCTTGATATGGGTTGCTCTTTATTATTTGCCAGTGGGGGGAGCTCTTTTTAGGCTTGCATTGCCATTGCCTTTAGCTCTTCTGCAAGTTCGCCGTGGCTCTTCTTCTGGATTTGAAGGTGTTTGTCTTGCTGTTCTGCTTTTGATAGCCCTGATGGGACCGGTGCGCGGGCCTCTTATCCTTTTCCCATATGGGTTGCTTGCTCTTTGGTTGGGCTGGAGTTGGCAATTGGGTTTGAGCTGGTGGTGTAGTTGGGGTTTTGGTGTCTTGATAGGGACTTTTGGGTTTTTTGTAAGAGTTTTTGTTCTCTCTCTTTTGGTTGGGGAAAATCTTTGGATAGTGATTACTCGAGCAGGCTCTGCCTTGCTCGAGAGAATGGTTGAACTATTTAATCTTCAATTAGTTCCAGAGCTTGGACAAGTTCAGTTGGTTGCTTTTTTGTTGGTTGTGGTTCAAGAGATGATTTATGTCTTGACTTTGCATGCTTTGGCTTTTTGGATATTCCCTAGATTGAAAGCTCCTATTCCTGAACCCCCAAACTTTTTAAATGGCTTAGTTGCTCTTGACTCTCTTTGAAAAAGTTACTGACTCTGGCCCTTCCATAAAACTGCCTTTTGGCTGTAAGGCCTTTGGCGCTGGAGTTGCCTGCCGCAATCCACAGAATTGGTTTGATTCATGGATGCATGAGTTTGAAGACTTTAATGCTTTGCTTGTATTAGCAGGTTCCTTGACTGCTGAAATTGATGGCATTTCAGCTGCGGGATCGACAGCACTTTCTCGGCGCTATACGGCTTTAGCTGATGCAGAGCTTCTTTTACATGGACCTTGTGGATCAAGAGCTTTTTCTCTCCCACCACTCCCTGCAGGTGTTTCACCTGCCTTGATTAGCTATGTGGCTTCACGCTTTATTGGTGTGACTCCTTTGGTTTTGGCTGTGGGTCTTCATCAGATGCCCTCATTCCCTTATCTCTGCTTGGAGCGTCCTGTTAATGGACCAGCGGCTTGCTTGAGTAGTGGTCACGCCATGAGTTATGAACGAGTTGAGTCTCTTTGGGCCAAAGGTTTTGCTATGGGGCTTAAGTTGCGTAAACCACTTTTGTTGGCCGAGTGTGTTCCTGGTGGTACCACCACGGCTCAGGCAGTTCTGACAGGTCTTGGTTTATCAGTCTCGTCATTGATTAGTGGGAGTGCCTTAATGCCTCCAGTTGCACTTAAAACTCAATTGATTAGCGAAGGCTTAAGGGCCTCTAAATTAGGCCTTCAACCTTCTCCTAAGAAATTGCTTGCTGCTGTAGGTGATCCTTTTCAACCAGTAGCTGTTGGCCTTTTATTGGGCGCCAGGCAAGCTGGTCAAAAGGTTCTATTAGGTGGTGGCTGTCAAATGCTGGCGGTTTTGGCTTTGGCGCTTGAAGAGTTGAGTGCAACTTTAAGACCAGATTTTGTAGAAGGTATTGTTTTGGGAACAACAGCTTGGCTTGTTGATGAGGTGAATTCTAAAGATCAGTCAAAAAGCTCTCTTCTTCGATTATTAGATGTCGTTGGTGATTATTTCGGTGTGGGTTTAGTAGGAATGTCGACTGGGTTGCGTTTTGATCGCAGTCGCTTTCAATCTCTGCAGGATTACGAAACGGGATATGTAAAAGAAGGTGTTGGTGCAGGAGCTTTTGCATTATTAGCTCAGCTTCATGGAACTAGTTGTAAAGAATTGGTTGATGCTTGCGAAATTTCTTTAGACGAATTGCATAAGATGTCTACTTCTTGAAGTAGTTACTCCACTAAATGACTAAATAATGAGGGAGGTTCATGATTAAAAGAAGAGAGTTTTGTAAATCAAGCCTTCTGGCTGTCCTTGCTGGAGTTGCAGGTTGTAGTAGGGGGATATCTAACCCAACGTTAACTGCCACTTCGGAGACTCTGCCTAAAGAACTTCTTAGTGCTTTGCCTGTTCCTTGGGTATTTCAAGAATTAAATGTCAAAACGCTGAAAGAGTCATCACAAATACTGACCAGTTCCAATGCTGATCTTTTCGCAATCGGTGATGGTTGGATTCCCCAACTTGAAAAAGAGTTTTTTCGTCCAATTGAATCACCAAAAATATATTCACGACTTAATGAGCATGCTGAACAACTTTTGGAAAGTTTTGGCCAGGAGATTTCTATAAGGGTTGTTCCAATAGGAGTTAGTCCTTGGGTCATGCTTTTTAGGAATGGACAAGAATTTTCTTCTCGAGCTAAAGCAGGTTGGGATGTTCTGTTGGATCCTGAGCTTAAGAGAAAATTAGTATTGCCAGAAAGTCCACGTCTTGTGATGTCTATTGCTGATCAAATAGGTCAAGCTGATGGATTAAGACAATTAAGACAACAGGCGTTAACTTTTGACGATAAAAATGGTTTGAATTGGGTTCTATCTGGGCGAGCTCGTGTGGCAATTTTGCCTCTTTACCGTTGCTTTAGCAGTTTGAGCAGAGACCTTAGATTAAGTGTCTTTCTTCCTGAAAGTGGCGCGCCTTTGCATTGGACTTTTCTGGCTCGTCCAAATAACACCAAACAACCTTTTCCCGAGTCTTGGATAGCCCAAGTTTGGTCTATGCCTTTGATGGTCAAGTTACTTGCTAGAGGATGGATTCCGCCAATTAATGATTCGGAGCTTCGTAGTGCAATTGAAAATGTGCCAAATTCATATAGACAAATTCTTTTATCAACCAATGCATTTTGGGACCAAAATTGGTCTCTTCCTTATCTCCCTGAAGTTGAGATAGTACGCCTAGAAAACATTTGGAGACAATCAACCCCATAGTCTTTTTCTAGGTTTGCCTGATAATCGTGTGTGGGTGTCTTTGAGAAGCATTGGAATATTTAAATTGTTTGGGCACTTTGGAATGCACTGGCCGCAGAGTTCGCAACTACTTGCATTGATGCTTTCTCCCCAATGCCCTGCTTTGCCGATGAGGTTATAGCGCTCTTCAGTAAAGGATTTAAGGTCATGCCCAATTAATAAGTTGCGAAGGTGCAGAATCTCTGGGATGGGCACATTGTTTGGGCAAGGAAGGCAGGCTTCACATAAACCGCATTGATCTTGCTCAAGGCGACTACTCATTGCTGATCGAAGGTTTTGAAGTGATTTCCTCTCAAATTCATCAAGGGGACCTGCATTATTTGCGAGTTTCTTTGCAAGAAGAAGGTCTTTTGCTTCAAATGCTCCAACAGTGAGAGTACTTATTCCTTCTGCTAAAAGAAATCTGTAAGCAAGTTCAAGTGGGTTGATTGGGCTGCAGTCATTAATGAGGGTTTTACTTGGAGTTTGTAATTGGCCACCTTTATCAGCAGGTGAAATTGCCATGACCCCCATCCCTTTGGCTAAAGCAATTTTTGCTAGAGGGATTTTTCTAGGATCAAGGAGGTGAAGATGCAGGCTGCAGAATTCAAATCGATTGCTTTCAATAGCTTGTTGAATAAGGGAGAAAGACCCGTGAGAGCTAAAACCAATTTGACTGACAAGATTTTTTTCTTTTGCCCATTGAAGCAAATCAGAACCTTCCCCCTCTAACGCCCATTTGAGATGTTCTTTGAGGTTGAGCCCATGTACAGCAAGGTTGTCAATTTTCTTGAGTTGAAGTCTTTGCAAAATTGATTGCAGATGTTCTTTGCCTTTTTCTAAAGAGAGCCCAGGAAGTATTTTGCTAGTGATTACCCATCCATCCAATGGTTCTATTTTTTCCTGTTGAAGTTGTTTAAGTGCTGCCCCTAGGAATCTCTCTGCAGGTCCATAGGCAGGGGCAGTTTCTAAATGATTTATTCCTGCTAAGACAGCAGCTTTTGTTACTGCATACATTTGCTTTGCAGAATTAATAGATCTCATTGTTCCAAGAGTGAAGACACTTACCCTTGGACCTCGACCAAAATTTCTTCGCAACTCTTTAGTTGTTGCTCTATGCATCTGGTTGATCAAATGGTTTTTCATTGATTTGATCATCTCCTTTGAGATGTCTAATTAGGTCTGCAGGTCTTACATCACTTAAAAAACGTCTGAATTCATCTTGATCTTTTGCATCTGCTGCTTCATCAACAGGAATGGAAGCATCAGCAACTACTTCTTCAAGCATCCAAATAGTACATTTTGTTCGAACTGCAAGTGCTATGGCATCGCTCGGTCGTGCTGAAATTTCAAAATTGGTAGTAGATTTTTTTTTCGACTTCTCATTGTCTGAATTTTTCAAACTAAGCCTTAGGACTGCTTGAAAATTATTGTCTTCTAATGCATGAATAATTACTCGATCTAAATTGATGCCTCCAATATTTAAGACGGATACAATGAGATCGTGAGTAAGAGGACTATCGCTTGTAGGGTTTTGGATCCCAGAAACAATATTGTGTGCTTGTGCATGGTCAATCCAGATCGGAATTTGACGACGACCAGAAGGATCTCGCAATAAAACTATCGGAGAGCGGTTTGACGCGTCGAGGGCTAAACCCGCTACGGTCATTTCGACCACTTTGCCTCCACCACTCTTTGTCAGATTATGGCTTAATAATTAAGAGGCATGCAAAATGTCATGTTTACCGGTTTAATTCAGTCGATAGGAACCATTAATCGTCAGTCTGAGTATTTGGCTGTAGAAGGTTGTGAACCTTTTTCTCCTTTAGTACTGGGAGATAGTGTGTCAGTTGATGGAGTTTGCTTAACAGTGGCTGATTTTTGTAAAGGAGGTTTCCTTGCGAATTTGAGCGAGGAAACTTTAAGAAGAACCACTCTTGGAATGAAGGCCGATAAAGGTGGCTTTGTGAATCTTGAGCCAGCTCTTCGTCTTTCCGACCGCTTAGGTGGTCATTTAGTTAGCGGGCATGTTGATGACTTAGGGGAAATTGTTTCTATTGAGAGAATGAGTAATTCTTGGCACTTGGAGTTTTGTTGGAAGAATGCAGAGTTTGGTAAATATGTTTGCGAAAAAGGCAGTATTGCCATAAATGGAATAAGTCTCACTGTGGGGGGGGGCTTTGAAGAAGGTAGAAGATTTTGGGTGGCGATAATTCCTCATACCTGGGAGAGCACTTCTCTCAAATATTTATCTGTTGGATCCTTGGTTAACTTAGAAGCTGATTTGATGGCCAAATATGCTGAATCAATTTTAGGAAAGATGGGTAATTCGCATTTTCCTCTTCGATTGAATACTCCACCTGCAGTTACAAAGGAATGGCTAGCAAGTAATGGATGGTTAGACAATTAGAGGATCATTAGTAACAAACGAGATATCAGGCTGAAATATCTAGCCGGAAAATATGAGACATTAAAAAATAAATCAAGGCCCTTATTATCTCTTGCTTCTAGCTAATAAGGATAAAAAATTGATGTTAGGGAACTGCGATTTATTTTTTGTTTTCCAATGGCAATAACCAAATAGCCCCAGAATCTCTGCGGATTTCTATCCTGAATTCTTGGCCAGGTTCAAGCCCAAGCTTTTTTGTATACGCATGGCCAATCAGAAGATTCCCGTTGCCATGAACACGAG
>CAJWIZ010000036.1 GCA_913041805.1 uncultured Prochlorococcus sp. | reverse complement strand
TAGTTCAAAGTTGTATTTGGTCTTTGCTTCGATTGATACCTGCTCCATTATCTGCCCTTCTTTTTTTGCTCTGCACAAGTCCAAGCATTTTTGTTGCAGCTTTAGCCCTAGGGCTCCAAAATCTTGGTGTGATGGGCCGTTTACTCAAAGAGGGGGTAAGCAGACAAAGCGATAATATATATATTGGGCTGCAAAGCTCTGGATCAAGCAATCGCATAGCTTGGTTATATGGTCAACTAAGTCCTCAAAGCAGCAAATACCTTGCATATTCGGCTTACAGAACAGATGTTTTAATGAGAGAGACTGCAGTGGTTGGTGTTGTTGGAGGAGTTGGACTTGGATGGCAATTGCAAGAATCACTAAGCTCCTTTAATTGGGCTCAAGTTTTATTAGTAACTAGTGCCTATAGCACTCTAACTTTAATAGGAGAAACTATGAGCGAAAATTCGCGCCAAATCTTTCTCAAGCCGGCAAAAAAGAATGACCAATCTTCTTTTGAAATCTGATCCTAGGTTTGTGCACAATGCAAGAAAATCCTAAGAAGCTCATAATCATTGGGGATAGCAGTGTATATGGCTGGGGAGATCGAGATGAAGGAGGATGGTGTGAACGAATACGTAAAAATTGGATGGGTTTTCACCATTCCCCAGTTGTGTATCCATTAGGGATACGTGGAGATGGCTTAGAGAAAGTTGCTAAACGCTGGGAGAATGAATGGAATTCTCGAGGCGAATTAAGGAGACAAGTCCCCGATGGTTTACTCCTATCAGTAGGGATCAATGATAGTGCCCGTGTAGGGAGACCAGATGGTCGCCCTCAGCTTTCATCTGAAGCCTTCAGATTCGGCTTACTACAACTGCTCAAACAAATAAAAAGTCAAACCAAAGTAATGATGATGGGTATCACACCTGTTGATGAAGCAGTCATGCCATTTGCTGGTTGCCTTTGGTATTCAAATGAAGCGGGAAGTATTTATGAAGCACAAATCGAAGAAACATGCCTAGAGCTAGACATACCATTCCTACCACTTCATCAAGCAATGCTTTCTGAACCTAATTGGCTGAGTTGGATTGAACCTGATGGAATACACCTCAATTCAGATGGCCATTATTGGATTTCGCAAAAAGTTTTGAATTGGCCTTACTTGCTTAAATGGGCTGAACTTGATCAACTAGACACATTAACTCCTTCAAATGCTTAGTTCAGAGAAGTTTTTTAAAGCAACTGGGCTGCAATCAACATAGCCACCAAGGCCGCAAAACCAGTTTGTATACCATTAACAATTTCATTTGTAAGTAAGCTCAGCCGTTGTTGAAATAAAGCACCAACAAAGCTCTCAAACAACGTTGCAAACAATCCTGCAGCAAAAATCAAAAATACAAATTGATTGAGCAAATCATAAAACAAGCCAACCATCGCTAATGTCATCAAAAAACTCCCTAAAGCACTAGCAAGAGTTCCTTCCACGCTAATAGCTCCATCTGTGCCAGCTGGAACGGGTTTCCATGAAGTAATTAAGAATGTTCTACTACCCCATCGTTTACCAATTTCACTGCCAAACGTATCTGCAAGCTTTGCTGCAAAGCTTGCAGCGAAGCCAACAAGTAGTAATCTTTCAGATCCAAATTTTAGCCCAATCAAAATCGCCAAAAATGCTCCAGTAGCAGCAGATCCCCACAAATTTTCGGGACCACGACGGCCACCTCGTCCTTCTGCAAGTCCTGTCTCTTGTTTACGCTCAAAGCCGAGCCTTGTTACCAATGAACCCAAAAGAAGATATACCACTACTGATAACCATCCTTGCCAACCTAAACAGCCCCAAAGAATTGTTCCTAGTGCTCCTGCATGAAACCAACCAGAACGAGTAAGCAGCGGGAGACGCTGTGCCAAGGTCACCAAAATTGCATTAATAAAAACAGCCCAAATCCACTGAGCTTCTAAGGGCATAGAAAGAATCATCACTACTCACATATGACAAGAACAGCCTAGACGCGATCAGAAAGAAGCAAAAGATATTTACTGGACATAACGCGAACAATTACGCCTCCAGTCAACCATTAACTGAGTAGCCACAACTGCTGCAGTCGATGTTCTCAAAATTGACTCGCCAAACTGAACTGAAATACAACCATTCTTACGAGCGAATAAATGTTCATCTTTAGTCCATCCACCTTCTGGTCCAATCGCTATCCAAATTTGATCAATATTTGTATTTAACCCTGACATCCACACCTGGCAATCAATAGAGCTTGCTAGTCGAGTGGTAGCAATAGCAAACATTGCATTTTCCGGCCTTTCCATTAACCAAGATCTAACATCAATAATACTGCGAAGCTCAGGTTTCCATAGCCTTTCTGACTGCTCAGTAGCCTCGCAAATAATTGATTCTCTACGCTTGCTTCGATCGCTCCCATCTACTTTTACAACACAGCGATCAGAGCTAAGAGGTTGCACAACGTCAACACCAACTTCACAACTCATTCGAAGGAACTCATCGAAACCTCTTTTAGGTAAGGCAATAGCCAATCCAATCAAAGGTCTGGGACATATATTTTCTTGTATCGGAGAATCCAATGGTGAATCTAGCCTCAACGAGTCTTCAACATTCACAGTTGCGTTCCAAAGATGGCCAGCACCATCAACAATTGAAATTGCATCACCGCAACGAAGACGTAAAACACGTTTAAGGTAATGAGTCTCGTGACGGCTCAAAGGTAAAACATTATCAATTCCAATATTCGTTTGTAATCGAACGGGTTCGATTAGTAGACGTCTCAATTCAGCCACAAAGTCCGTTATTCAGTAGTAGTAAAGATTGCATCCGGATGATCATCAACTGACCAGTCTTCATTTACCCCACCAATCAATAACTCATCTATTTTTACGAAATTGGCATCGATCTGATGCAATGAATTAATCAAAACATCTATAGCCAAAGCATCGCAAGTGCCTAAATCAACCCAACAACGGGACCAATACCCTTGATACTCCATTTGTCCAACATTATGCATTAATGAAGGTAAAACATTGGCAGCCTCATCATTGTCATAATTCATCCAACTCAACTCTGAGGATTCTTCCTGGGACTGTAGGTTGGCTGCATTAAAACCACCCAAACGCCCAAGCACATACCAACTGTCAAAAATCCCATCTATATAATCCTTCTCAGCATTACTCGGCACGCCCTCAAAACGTAGCCAAATCCAACAATTGAAAGGATCCACATCTCGAAAACTAACTTTCATAAAATTGCAGAAATGTTTGAATAATTCTTAGAAAGCCCATGTTTACATCACTTAGACATTTTTAGATAATCAAACCCAAAAATCATCTAAAGAAGCAAAAGGAACATTCAAATGCTAGAGCTAAGAAGACTCCACTATCAACCTGCCACGGCTAATAGGCCAGTATTGGAAGGGATCAACCTAAAAGCCAAGACTGGCGAGCCTATTTTGATAGCAGGAGCTAGTGGTAGTGGGAAAACAACTCTTGTAGAAGTAATAAGTGGATTAAGCAATCCACAGAAAGGACTCATTTACTGGCAAAAAGTCCCAATGAAACCCCATCAAAGAAGATCGCTATGTGGTGTGGTATTTCAATTCCCCGAACGTTATTTTTTAGGTCTAACAGTTGCGCAGGAATTACGACTAGGGCACCGTCGACTTAGTGGTAAAGCTCAAGCAGATGCACTCAATAAAGTAGGTCTCTCTAGCATCGACCTACGACAAGCACCAGAAAGATTAAGCGGTGGTCAACAACGGCGCCTTGCCATAGCAGTTCAATTACTAAGAAGGCCACGCATTCTTTTACTTGATGAACCAACAGCTGGACTAGACTGGTCAGTCAGAAATGAGATAATTAATCTCCTAGCTAAAATTGCAAAAGAACAAGTCTTAATCCTCGTAACACACGAACCAGAACTATTCAAAAATTTATTGAGTTCAATTTATCGCCTAGAAGGCGGAGAGTTAAGGCCTATGAAAATCTTAAAGCGACTCGATCAACCATGACCGACCTTCTGGTCAGAGCAACAGCGGCAGCTGGTGGCATAAGGCTCGTAGCAGTCACAACAACAGAAGCAACAAGAGAAGCACGACGAAGGCATGCACTCTCATATCTCACGACCGTAATACTTGGGAGGGCCATGACTGCTGGATTATTACTAGCAAGTTCAATGAAAGTTAGTCATGGAAGAGTAAACCTAAGAATGGGATCAGACGGACCACTGCGAGGCTTAATGGTCGATGCAGGCAGAGACGGCACAGTTCGAGGCTATGTCGGTGAACCAGGCCTGGAAATGGACTTAATCAAAACAAAGAGTGGTCAATACTCCTTTGACTTTGAATCAGCAGCCGGGACTGGCTACCTTCATGTAGTTCGTGATGAAGGTAAAGGCACACCCTTTAGTAGCACAGTTGAACTTGTAAAAGGTGGTATAGGAGAAGATATCGCCTCCTATCTTCTTCACTCAGAGCAAACACCTTCTGCTGTTTTTGTAGGGGAGAAAATCGATCAAAATGCCTTGGAATGTTCTGGTGGTTTGTTGATACAAGTCCTACCAAAAGCAGCTCATGAGCCAGCCTTAATCTCACTATTAGAAGAAAGATGCAGGGAGATAACTTCGTTCAGTGAAATCCTTTACAACTGCAGAAACAATCTTTATCAGCTTCTAGAAGAAATTTTTCCAGAGCTAGATAATGTTTCTTTAAAAGAACAAAAAAAATCACAAGAGATATCTTTCAAATGCCCATGCTCAAGAGACCGCAGTGTGGCAGCCCTGAAATTATTAGGGAAGGAAGAATTAGAAATAATCCTCAAGGAAGATAAACAAGCAGAACTAATTTGTCATTTTTGCAACAAAAAATATCTTGTACTAGCGAACGAATTGTCTACCTTGATAAATGAATTCTAACTATATTTATTTACTTGAATCATTATAATCATGCCAATAAAAGTGAGCCTAGCCAAACCAAAAGAATTGCCGGCAAAGACTCTAAACTATCTCTAGAGATAGAAGAACCCGGAATTGTTGATTCTGGGAATCCACTTATTATTATTCCACCAATTATCAAGCCTATAGATAGCAATACAACACTCCAACCCAAAGAAGGCAATGCTCTCCGCCCTCTTTTAACTTGACTAATGAATAATCCTAAGGTTGATAATGAAAGAATAATTTGAATACTTTCTTTAGGAGAGATCAAAGCCAATAACAAAGCGAGCATTCCTAAGGCCAATCTGATTGTCAACCCATACCCCTCTGGCAAAGCCAAAGTAGGCATGAGTGAGTTGTCTTTATCAGGTTTTTTAGAGAAGTCAAAACCTTTTAGCCGCGTCAATAGTGAGCCATCATTTGCTCCTATAGATTGAATATTTCTTTCTTCTCTCTTAGAAGCACTAACTGCATCATTACTAACTTTGCCAAGTTGCCTCTCTTTAAGGCTGGCCATTAGCAAAGCATCATATGAAGCTTCAATCTTTGCTTTTGCTAAAGGGTCTTCGCCAATCTCCATTAATCGGTTATCCCGAGCCTTCTGAACTTCATCAAAGCTGGCCTCTGGGGCTATACCAAGAATGGAATAAGGATCTTGCGATCCCTGATTCGAATTGGGATTGTTACCCGAAGCCATAAGAAAATATTGATTGAAAGACTCTAAGATTAAATACTAAGGAGACTTCTCCATGAAATTAACAAAATATGAAATCAAAGAAATCAGCCGCGACTCACCTCCCTGAAAAATTTTCAACCGTTCCTAACAACAAAAACCTCACTTGAAAGAAATAATTAAATATTGACAGGGTCAACACCACTCACAACAGGTGCTACAGAACATAACTCCAAATTTGGATGTTCTTCCTGCAACTGATTTAGATTCCAATCGTTTTTAAACAACAAAACTGGCCTTTGCCAAGCATCTTGAACTGTCTTGCAATTAAAAATACGACCCATTTGTTCTATTGATTTCCAACCGCCACTCACCCATCGGGCCACCTGAAACCCCATGGGTTCAAGTCTTGTGGGGACACCGTATTCATTTTCCAACCTATGCTGAACAACCTCTAACTGAAGTTGACCAACAGCCGCAAGTATTGGATCACGCTTACTTTGATCTGTGTCATAAAGGATCTGAACAGCCCCCTCTTCTCTCAACTCATTAACTCCTTTACGAAAATTTTTAAAAGCTGATGGATTCGGATTCCTTAACCAACTAAATATCTCTGGGCTAAAGCATGGAATCCCCTCATATTCAACTCGTTTACCTGTATACAAAGTATCGCCAATAGCAAACATGCCTGGATTATTTAAGCCAATAACATCTCCTGGGTAAGCATCATCGACAACAGCACGATCTTGTCCAAAAATCTTTTGTGGACGTGACAAACGAAT
>CAJWIZ010000035.1 GCA_913041805.1 uncultured Prochlorococcus sp. | reverse complement strand
AGAAATCTGTTGGGCAAGCCGTTTCACAACGTTTGCAACCAACACAATCTTCTGTACGTGGAGAGGATGCAATTTGACCTGCTTTACATCCGTCCCAAGGGACCATCTCAAGCACATCGAGAGGGCATGCCCTCACACATTGTGTGCAACCGATGCATGTGTCGTAGATCTTGACAGCGTGGGACATAAGTCCTTTTGCGGAACTGGCCTGTAACAAACTTTACTCCGCTTAGACGAAATTAAATACTTTCGTGTGTGTGCCGTCACTCTTGTTAACTACTTCCGTGAACTCGTAGGATGCGGGGTCTGGTTTTATCGATTATGTCCCAGGAAGCGATCCTAGAAAAAGTCCGCTCCATCGTTTCAGAACAACTTAGTGTTGATGCTGGCGAAGTTAAAGCGGAATCAAACTTTCAAAATGACCTCGGAGCAGACTCTCTCGACACAGTCGAGTTAGTCATGGCTCTAGAAGAGGCATTTGACATTGAAATTCCTGATGAAGCTGCCGAAGGCATCACAACTGTTGGTGATGCTGTTAAGTACATAGAAGACAAGCAATCCTGAGGAACTAATGGTGGAGGGGCTTCATCGCGTTGTGGTTACTGGCCTCGGCGCCATTACACCTATAGGCAATACCGTCGATGATTACTGGGACGGGCTCAAATCTGGTCGCAACGGTGTTGCGCCCATAACCCTTTTTGATGCGTCATCTCATGCTTGTCGATTTGCCGCTGAGGTTAAAAACCTTGATCCAAAAGGATTTTTAGAGCCTAAAGAATCGAAAAGGTGGGACCGATTCTCAAAGTTCGGAGTCATCGCGGCAAAACAAGCCTTGGCGGATTCAGGACTGATTATCCAAGAGAGCAATGCTTCTCGAATTGGAGTGATTATTGGTTCAGGTGTGGGTGGGTTACTCACTATGGAAACTCAATCACATGTGCTTGCGGATAAAGGACCATCACGAGTTAGTCCTTTTACCGTTCCAATGATGATCCCAAACATGGCTACAGGACTTGCAGCTATTGCACTAGGAACAAAAGGGCCAAGTTCTGCTGTTGCAACTGCATGTGCAGCAGGTTCTAACGCTATCGGTGATGCATTTCGCCTTCTTCAACTAGGTAAAGCGGATGCAATGGTTTGCGGTGGGGCCGAAGCAAGCATTACCCCTTTGGGCGTTGCTGGTTTCGCAAGCGCAAAGGCACTTTCCTTTAGGAATGATGATCCAATGACTGCAAGCCGACCCTTTGATGCAGAGCGTGACGGCTTTGTCATAGGAGAAGGAAGTGGTGTCATGGTCCTAGAGACCTTGGAACATGCTCAACAAAGAGATGCTCCTATTCACGCCGAAATTATTGGCTATGGAACAACTTGCGATGCACATCACATAACATCTCCCTCTCCAGGAGGTATAGGTGGGGCCGAAGCAATTCGCTTAGCTCTCCAAGATGGCAAATTAAATCCAGAAAGTGTTGATTACATCAACGCTCATGGCACTAGTACCCCAGCCAACGACAAAAACGAAACATCAGCCATCAAAACTGTATTTGGAGATAGAGCTAATCAAATTCCTGTTAGTTCTACAAAATCCATGACTGGGCACCTTTTAGGTGGGTCAGGAGGCATTGAAGCAGTTGCTTGTGTTCTTTCTCTTAAACATGGGGTAATTCCACCTACCATCAACTACTCAAACCCTGATTCTGATTGTGATCTGGACTATGTACCGAACATTGCCAGGGATCACAAAGCCAAATTAATTCTCTCGAACTCTTTTGGCTTTGGAGGACACAACGTCTGCCTAGCATTTCAGCAAATGCCTTAAAGCATCTTCCAAAAACTCTTTCCAACAACATCACTAAATCCCCAATTAATCAAATGGTCGCTGCAACCGCTTCCCTCGATTCGCTCTGCATCAACAGCATCCGGATGCTTGCCGTTGATGCGGTTAATAAATCAAATAGCGGCCACCCTGGTCTCCCAATGGGATGTGCGCCCATGGGCTATGCACTATGGGATAAGTTCCTTCGGCACAACCCGAAAAACCCCCAATGGTTCAACAGAGATCGCTTTGTGCTATCAGCAGGGCATGGCTGCATGTTGCTTTATGCCCTGTTGCATCTCACTGGCTATGAGTCTGTAACGATTGAAGATATAAAACAATTCCGTCAATGGGGAGCTCGTACGCCAGGCCATCCTGAAACGTTTGAAACACCAGGAGTGGAAGTTACGGCAGGACCTTTAGGAGCAGGAATTTCAAATGCAGTAGGTCTAGCAATTGCAGAAGCACATTTAGCTGCAAAATTCAATAAATCAGACGCCCAAATCGTTGACCACTACACCTACGTAATTATGGGTGATGGTTGCAACCAAGAAGGCATCTCTTCAGAAGCATGTTCCCTTGCAGGTCACTTGAAATTAGGCAAACTTATTGCTCTATACGATGACAATCAAATAACTATTGATGGTAGAACTGATGTTTCATTCACTGAGGACGTACTTAAGCGCTACGAAGCGTATGGATGGCATGTTCAACATGTAGAAGATGGCAATACAGATATCAATGCGATTTCTAAAGCAATTGAATTAGCAAAAAAAATTACGGACAAACCATCCATTATCAAAATCAGCACAACTATTGGCTACGGATCACCTAACAAAAGTGATACTGCTGGAGTTCATGGTGCTCCTCTTGGTGAAGAAGAAGCAAATCTCACACGTCAACAACTTGCATGGGACTATGAACCATTCGTTGTGCCTCAAGAGGCTTATGACCAATATCGTCAAGCCATTGATAGAGGTGCAGAGTTAGAAAATGAATGGAATCAAAAACTAGCTAATTATCGAAACAAATATCCAAACGAGTCAGCCGAATTCGAAAGGATGCTTCGAGGTGAATTACCGAATGGATGGGATAAGGATTTACCTACCTACACCCCTTCTGATAAAGGACTAGCCACAAGAAAGCATTCTCAAATCTGCCTAGGTGCTTTAGGCCCAAATCTCCCTGAACTTATAGGGGGTTCTGCTGACTTAACCCACTCCAATTACACAGATATCAAAGGAGAAACAGGTTCTTTCCAGCCTGAAACACCTGAAAAACGGTATTTACATTTCGGAGTACGTGAACATGCCATGGCCGCAATTCTTAATGGCATCGCTTACCACAACAGTGGTCTAATTCCTTACGGAGGAACATTTCTTGTCTTTGCAGACTATATGCGTGGTTCCATGCGACTGTCTGCTTTAAGCGAGCTAGGTGTTATCTACGTACTTACTCATGATTCAATTGGAGTTGGAGAAGACGGTCCAACCCACCAACCAATCGAAACAATCCCATCACTGCGAGCAATGCCAAATATGCTTGTATTCCGTCCTGGGGATGGGAATGAAACCAGTGGGGCTTATAAAGTTGCAATTGCAAATCGTAAACGCCCAAGTTCTCTCTGCCTAAGCAGGCAAGGAATGGTTAATCAAGAAAATTCCTCTATCGAAAAAGTGGCTTTTGGTGGTTATGTAATAGAAGATTGCAGTGGTACACCTGAGCTGATTTTTATAGGCACAGGAAGCGAATTGGACTTGTGCATGGAAGCAGCCAAGCAGCTAAAAGCCGAAGGTCACAACATACGCGTGGTCTCAATGCCCTGCGTAGAATTGTTCGAGGAACAATCAGATGCATATAAAGAGGAAGTTCTTCCCTCTTCAGTTCGCAAGCGAATCGTAGTAGAAGCAGCTGAATCCTTTGGATGGCACAAATACATCGGCCTTGATGGAGATGCCGTAACAATGAATAGTTTTGGAGCATCCGCTCCCGGTGGAACTTGCATGGAAAAGTTTGGCTTTACAGTTGAAAATGTTCTTCTGAAAGCAAAGAAACTGTTAAATTAACTTAAATACATTACTGTATTTAAGATGAAGAAAAATAATGCAATCATTTCAACCAATTAATCATCAGCTTGAGCCGAAAAGTATTAGTTAAATATATTAATTTTCTTTATTCAATTTTATAGAAGTCAATTCTGATCCACCTTTTTGGTCTATAGCTTTCTCAAGCTTTTCTAAATCATCCTGTGTAATTTTTGTCTGCATTGGGCAATGTTTTGGACCACACATAGAACAAAATTCTGCTTCCTTAAATATTTCTTCAGGCAAAGTTTCATCATGATACTGACGAGCCCTTTCTGGATCCAACGACAACTCAAATTGTTTGTTCCAGTCAAATGAATACCGTGCGCGACTCAATTCATCATCCCGATCCCGAACACCGGCTCGATGCCTAGCTATATCAGCAGCATGTGCAGCAATTTTGTAAGCAATTAAACCTTCACGAACGTCTTCTGGGTTAGGAAGTCCCAGATGTTCTTTAGGGGTGACATAACACAGCATTGCAGTGCCATACCAACCAGCCATAGCTGCACCTATAGCACTAGTTATGTGGTCATAACCAGGAGCTATGTCTGTGACTAAAGGACCTAATACATAGAACGGTGCTTCTGAACAATCTTCCATTTGTTTACGTACATTGAATTCAATCTGATCCATAGGCACATGACCTGGACCTTCCACCATCACTTGAACATCATGCTTCCAAGCACGTTGAGTTAGTTCGCCTAGTGTTTTTAATTCTGCGAGTTGCGCCTCATCTGAGGCATCATGCAAACATCCTGGTCGCAAAGAGTCGCCCAACGAAAAAGAACAATCGTAACGCTTAAAAATCTCGCAAATATCATCAAATCTTGTATATAGAGGATTTTGTTTGTAGTGATACAGCATCCATTGAGCAAGAATTCCGCCTCCGCGACTAACGATCCCGGTCAAGCGACCCTTCACCTTAGGTAAATGCTCAATCAGCAAGCCTGCATGAATAGTTTGATAGTCAACACCTTGCTGACAATGCTTTTCAATAATGTGTAGAAAATCATCTTCAGACAATTTCTCAATCGAACCATGAACACTCTCTAGAGCCTGATAAACAGGAACCGTCCCAATAGGGACAGGAGAAGCATTAATGATTGCACTACGAACCTCATCTAAATTCACACCTCCGGTCGATAGATCCATAACTGTATCTGCACCATATTTAACAGCAAGTTCCAATTTTTTAAGTTCTTCACTGACATCACTGGCATTTGGGGAAGCGCCAATATTTGCATTTACCTTGCATTTGGAAGCAATGCCAATAGCCATTGGTTCAAGCTTCAAGTGATTGATATTCGCTGGAATAATCATTCGTCCCCTTGCAACCTCCTCCATCACCAAAGATTCAGGCAGGTTTTCTCTCTTTGCCACAAAAGCTATTTCTTCAGTAATCACTCCTTGACGGGCAAAATGCAATTGAGTCACATTTTTTTTGCCCTGACGAGAAGCCACCCAAGACGTACGCATGATCAAAATTTGAAAATAGAACTTTTGGAGTGCTTAAGTTCTGAGATCACGCTCGGTTCACTTCCCTTCGCCGGTGCAAGCCGGATCAGGTTCAGAGGGTGTGATCTCAGCCAATCAGCAAAGCTTGATTGGCACCCCTAGCGATCTAAGAAATTTAGCCCTATTTCATTAATTCAGCTGCAATTGATTCATTAAAAGGAATACTTTAGAAAAACCCCGAATGATGCCTAGCCAAAGAAATCTTGAGCAAAGAGATTTGAGCAAGATAAAATTACCAAGATTAAAAAGTTAATAAATATCAATTATTCGAAATTAATGGGGCATTAATTATATATATCAGAAACTTTATTCATACCTTTGATTCCGAGAACGAATTTCCACAAAAAGCTTTTTCCTACGATTACGACGTTCCAAAGGCCCACTAATTATCAATCCAAAGCCAACTATTAAAGCAGGTAGACATTGCAAACGATCACTACCATTCCTTTGGATCAATCCCAAGGTTGCAATAACAACTAAACATGGAGCAGCAAGTGATAAGAAAGGGTTAACAAATCTCTTCATGACAAGACTTCACCTTTATTCGAATGCTTTTTCATCCAACGAAATAGAGTTTCTGTAATCACCTCAATCCCAACCACAAGACTTCTTTCATCGAGCGAAAACTGACCATTATGTAATGGAGCACAACCATTTGCACCAGCAACTCCTAAACGAAACATTGTTCCTGGCACATCTCGTAAAAGCTCTGCAAAATCTTCAGCGCCTAAAGAAGGCCGATCAAGTCGCACAACATTTTCTTCACCCAGCAAAGAGACGGCACAGCTTTCTAAAAGCCTAGTTAATTCTGGGTCGTTATAAACAATTGGTGTAATACAGCGATAATTAACATTAGCTTTACCGCCAAAACTCTGAGCAATTGACTGAACTGTGTCAGTAATCCAAGCAGGCAAAGTCTCATGTAAAGAGTTGTCCAAGCAACGTACTGTTCCTAACAGCCTTACCCGGTCTGCGATGACATTAAAAGCCTTTCCACCTTCAATTTTCCCAAAACTAATTACTACTGGTT
>CAJWIZ010000034.1 GCA_913041805.1 uncultured Prochlorococcus sp. | reverse complement strand
AGTGGTCTTTGGCCTTTTTCTACTTTGGGTTGGCCTGATAAGACTAGTGATGATTTGGTTTGTTGGTATCCAACTAGCACTTTGGTCACAGGGTTTGACATCATTTTCTTTTGGGTGGCCAGGATGACGATGATGGCAGGAGCTTTTACAGGGCGTATGCCATTCGCTGATGTCTATATCCATGGCTTAGTAAGGGATGAGCAGAATCGAAAGATGAGCAAAAGTGCAGGTAATGGAATTGATCCATTGTTATTGATTGATCGTTATGGAACAGATGCTTTGCGCTTTGCTTTAGTTCGGGAGGTTGCAGGAGCAGGACAAGATATACGTTTGGATTACGACCGCAAGAAAGATACCTCTGCAACGGTTGAAGCCTCTAGAAACTTTGCTAATAAATTGTGGAATGCGACTAGGTTTGCATTGCTTAATATCGAAAATCATTCATTTGAAAATCTTCGGAAAATAGATATATCTACTTTGCAATTGGCTGATCGCTGGATCTTATCTCGTTTAGCTAGAGTTAATCGTGATACTGCAAATCGCTATGAAAATTATGGCCTTGGTGAAGCAGCAAAGGGTCTATATGAATTTGCTTGGAATGATTTTTGTGATTGGTATTTAGAGCTTCTTAAACCTCGACTTAACCCAGGCAAAAACCCTACAGAAGAAGCATTATTCGATCAGAGGACAGCTCGACAAGTTTTAGTTCATGTCTTGAGCGAGTTTTTAGTGATGTTGCATCCTTTGATGCCTCATTTAACTGAGGAGCTTTGGCATGCACTAACAGGTGTGCCTCAAGAAACTTTGTTGGCACTTCAACCATGGCCTGAGTTTGATACTTCTTATTTGGATGATCAACTTGAGGAATCTTTTAGTGAGTTTTTTGCTTCGATTCGCTTAGTTCGGAACTTAAGAGCTATAGCAGGTTTGAAGCCTTCTCAAGAAGTCCCTGTTCGTTTTATTACTTCTAAGAAAAATTTGGCCATTCTTCTTCAACAAGCGAAGAGTGATATTCAGTTTCTTACACGTGCGAATCGTCTCGAAGTTCTAGCTCCAGATGAAGCAAACTTGAAGCCTTCTGTAAAAGCACTGGCAGGAGTCAGTGGGGAGTTGGAGGTTCTTTTGCCTATAGAAGGCTTAGTAGACCTTTCAGATTTACGCGCACGTTTAGCTAAGGATCTTAATAAGGCAGAGAAAGAAATTCAAACTTTATCTTCTCGCTTATCTAATTCCAATTTTATAGATAAAGCCCCTCAGGAAGTCGTTTCTGAATCTAGATCCAAGTTGGCTGAAGCACAGGTTCAAGCTTCGCTATCTCGTAGACGTTTGTCTGACTTGAATTAAACATGGGATTTTTAGATGCTTAATTTAGACATTTCCTTAGAGCACTTGTTGCCTTTTCTTCAAAGCCCTATTGGTGTGGTTTTATTTGTGTTCATTTATGCGATTTGGGTCACACTTTTGTTGCCAGGTGTATGGGCTTCGATGCTTGCAGGGGTTCTTTATGGCACATGGCTTGGCTCAGCCATAGTTTTTTTGGGTGCTTGTCTTGGTGCTGAAGCTGCTTTTTTACTCGGCCGCACAATCTTGCGTGATTGGGTTCAAAGCCGAATGATGAATCTACCTAAATTACAAGCAGTTCAAAAGGCAGTTAGTAGAGAAGGGTTGAAGTTGGTTTTATTGACTAGGCTGTCCCCCGCTTTCCCTTTTAGTTTGTTGAACTTTATTTATGGCTTGAGTGAAGTTAGTTTTCGTGATTATACGGTTGGTTTGATTGGGATATTGCCTGGAACAATTTTGTTTTGTGGTTTTGGTGCTTTAGCAGGAGACTTGACTCGATTTGCTGAAGTGCTTTCTGATAACACAAACCTTGCGTCTTCTGTAATTAGATTGGTCGGCTTGATCGCAACATTGTCTGTTGTGTGGTTAATTGCTCGCGCTGCTCGCAATGTGCTTCAGGATCCAGAATCTTCTATTTGATCTTTATTTGATAAATTCCAATCCCTAAGAGCTGCAAAAATTACAAACCAGTAAAGTCTGATTTGTGAAAATACTCCTGTTTTTGATTTCAATTCAGCATACTTTGCTCTGCCACAGGGAGTTTTAATCCAAGAATCAATACTTCGCTTAGTCATGATGTTTTAAAGAGTCACTCTTTAAGATATTTTCATGTAGATAATAATTGTTTGAGTTCAAACTCATTTAGGATTTTTATATTAAGTGCGATAGCCTTTTTTAATTTGTTGCCTGCTTTCTCTCCAGCAATTAGAAAGGTTGTATTAGCACTTATTGATGAGGTTACTTTCCCACCAGCATTTTCGATAAGAGTTTTTGCTTCATTTCTGCTGAAAGATGACAATGTTCCTGTAATTACAAATATTTTACCGTGTGCAAGACTTTCGCCTTTGTTGATTTGTTCATCGATAATCTTTCTTTCTTCTTCAGTGGCTTCAAGTGAAAATCCAACCCGTTTCAAATCTGTAATTAATTTTTGGTTGATTGGGTTGGAGAACCAATTTTTTAGTGAGTTAGCTATTTCGTCACCTATTCCATGAATCGGCTTTGTTAGTTCTGGCGATTGACATGCTTTTTCAGCTAATTCATTAACACTTGGAAAGGCCTTTGCTAATGCTTTGGCATTTGCTTCACCTACATGTTGGATTCCAAGACCATAAAGCTGTCTAGACCATGATTGTTTTTTGGATTCTGTAAGAGCAATGATTAGCTTTTTTGCAGATTTAATCCCCATTCTTTCTAGTTTGGCTAGGCGCTCAGCATTGAGCTCGTAAATATTTGCTATTGATTTCACTAGTCCCTGCTCAACTAATTGTGTGATCAATTTGCTACCAAGCCCTTCAACATTTAAAGCTGATTTGCTGACCCAATGACGTAATGCTCCTCGAAGAATGGCTGGGCAACTTGTATTCATACATCGAGTTGCAGCTTCAGTATCAGATCTACTTAATTTTGTCTGGCATTCAGGGCAGTATTCAGGTAACTCAAGGGGCTTCGCATTGATAGGTCTGAGTTCTTTGAGTACGCGAACCACTTCAGGGATAATTTCGCCTGCTTTACGAACAACGATTGTGTCCCCACCATGCAAGTCAATGGCTACTAATCGATTGGCATTGTGCAGAGTTGCTCGACTGACTGAGGTGCCAGCCAATGCAACTGGTTCGAATTCAGCTACTGGAGTGACTACTCCAGTTCTACCTATTTGGTATGTCAGTTTGATTAATTTGCTTGGTGCTTCTTCTGCTGGATATTTCAATGCTATTGCCCATCTAGGGGCTTTTTGTGTGAACCCTGCTTCTTGTTGTTGAGAAAAATCGTTCAGCTTTATTACTACTCCGTCCGTTTCATAGGGCAATTTTTGACGTTTGGATTCCCACTTTTCAAAGAATCTTTCTACTTCATCCACACTCTTGAGCAGTTCATTGTTGGGATTAACTTTGAAGCCTACCTTTTGGAGCCATTTCAATGCTTCCCATTGCTCTTTGGGATTGGAGAGACTATTGGATTGGTTTATCCATTCCCTTGGTAAATGAACGGAATATGCGAAGAAATCCAGATTTCTTGAGGCAACTACTTTTGGATCCAATTGTCGCAAGGTACCAGCACATGCATTGCGAGGATTGGCAAATTGATTTTCTCCTTTGAGATCTCGGTCTTTATTGATGGCAGCAAAACTAGTGTTAGGAATAAATGCTTCGCCCCTGACCTCTAACCAGGGAGGTGGGTTTTTTATTTGTAAACACAGAGGAATAGAAGGAATTGTTCTTACATTTGCCGTGATTTCTTCTCCTTCAGATCCATCTCCTCTTGTTGCAGCCTTGGTTAAGACTCCTTCTGAATAGCTTAGTGCTAATGCATTTCCATCAATTTTTAGTTCTCCAACCATCTCCAAATATCTATCTCTTCTTTTTATGCTTTGATCGCTCTCAAGTAATTTGTGAATTCTGGAATGCCAAGCTTTCAATTCAAGAAGGTTAAATGCATTATCAAGACTTAGTAATGGGATGCGATGTTTGCTACTTTTAAAGTCTTTTGCTGGTAATCCACCTAAGCGCTGAGATGGACTATCAGAGCTAATTATAGATGGGTATTGTCTTTCTAGATCAAGTAATTCTTTATAAAGGCTGTCATATATAGCGTCTTTCATGACAGGTGAATCAAGCACGTAGTAAGCATGACCAGCTTTATTAAGCAGCTTGCGTAATTCAGCTGCGCGAATAGATGCTTGAGTTAAGGAAGCCACTGCAAACTTAAAAGCAGAATTTTTTGGGTTAAACCTTAACTATGCGATCTATTCGCCAGTTTTCTTCAATCTTTTTGAAAGTAAAATCTAAAGGTAATTCACTTTGCTTATCTTCGGATTTGAGCTTCAAAGTTAAAATAATTTGTTGATCTTCAAGACGTGGTCGACCCGACTTGAGGTTTCTATATCTATTGAGTTGAAGCCCTGATAAAAATTTCAAGAAATCTTGTCTGCTGACATGTTGCCGATAATTCTTGGAAGTCAGGAGGTAAGCCGCATCAATGCGTCCTTCAGCAATTTGATTGAAGAATTTTTTGACTAGGGGGTTAATGCCTCTTGCTCCTATGACAAGTTTGATGGCATTGACTGTCCAAAAGATCAATAATCCCGCAGCACCTGCTAAAAGAGCTTTGGTTCCGATTTCTTTGACTAGCGCTCCATCCATTGGTTATATGCAATTGATTAAAGAGTCTGACTTATTAACTGAAGAAACGAGATACTTTCAGAGATCGTAATTTTTCGCCAGACTGGCAGATCCTCAAGAAGGGCAATGCCCAGCATGTATTAATGACGCTGGTTCCCCTGTTACCAATTTTTCATGATTTCAATAGAACACATTTTGATGAATCTTTAACACGTGGTTCTAAGTCAATAGTTTCTGTGAGATGGAGTGATGGACGATTGAGGAAAACAGCGGGTTTTTATCGAAGGCGGACAAACTTGTTAGGGCAGTCAAGTGCTGAAATTGTTTTATCTAGGCCTCTGTTGCAAAAGTTGCCTCAAAGCGCTACTGAAAGCACCCTTTGTCATGAAATGATTCATGCATGGGTTGATTTGGTCTTGAACTTAAGAGAGGGTCATGGGCCACATTTTCAAGCTCGAATGGCAGCTATAAATGCGGCTCAAAATAGTTTCAGGGTAAGTATTTTTCATCACTTTCCTGTGCCAGTTGAAACTCCCAAGTGGTGGGCTGTATGTCCGTTATGTGGGCTCCGCTTTTCTTACAAACGCCGAGTAAATGGTGCAGCTTGTAGGCAATGTTGCAATATGTACCATGGTGGAAATTGGCATGAAAGCTGTCTTTTGACTTATGAACCTGTTTCAGGGGAGGGTTGAAGTGGATTTGTTTTTGTGGGTGTTTTTGGGGAGTGGCTTTTCAATTGCTTGTATTGGTTGGCAAAGAGAGCATTGGTTGCAAAGTAAGCGTCGTTAAGCTCTTTATATGGATTTAGATCGATTAAGAGTGCAAAGACGACAGGGCTCTAGGCAGCCTTTAGAGCGTCGTGTTGACAAATGGATTGAAACTGGCCGCCAGGTTGTTGACGGTGTCGCTGGCAATCGTCCTGGGATGCGCAAGGCGACCACATCTCGTTCTGGAGCGAATAATTTTGAGAAAGTGGGTAGATGGGTAGGTGACAAGCTTGATTGGTTTTTAGAAGAGGAGGATGGTTGGTTGGAGCCTTGGCAAACAAATGATCAAGAGACTTATGTAACTAGTAAGAGACCTTTAGAAGCTGTTTCTCTTCGAGTTTCACAAACTAATACTTCATCCTCGACTAATACTGAAGAAAGTTTGGTTGATGCTGCATGGCCAGAGGAGTCTTCATTTCGTGTTGAAAGATGGCAACGCAATGATCAAATTACTGAAAATATTAATTCTCAAAAAGTTCCTAATAAACGCAGAGAATCAATAGGCTCTAATCGTCGCCCACTCCCACGGTCTAGCCGAAGGCGTGATTAGAAAATTTTATGCTGCTTTAGCGTCTTTCTTTTTATCTATATTCCAAAGATTCTGCACTAATTTTAAGCGTAGAAATTTAGGAAACTCTTGTCTACTTCTATAGAACTCATATGTTTCTTGATAGTCTTGTAGTGATGAATAGATTGATGGATTTAGATTGTTCATAGGGTGCAATGATATTTGAATTGTTGGATTTTGAAACTCAACTTTCGGAATTTTTTTCTTAAAGAAGAGTGATTGACCTTGTTCAAGAAGCAACTTTTTCATAGTCTTCTATAACTAGACCTTCGATCAGCTCTAAAGCTACATGTGCTGAAGATGCTTCACTGGCCTTCCAATGCCTGATAAGCAGCTTTAACTCTTTAATTCGTTTTTCAGCTGCTTGAATTTTTTGGAGAGTAGTCATTGGGTTAAGTAGTTAATTTGCAAGGAACTCTGAAAGTCACTCCTCTTTCTGCAA
>CAJWIZ010000033.1 GCA_913041805.1 uncultured Prochlorococcus sp. | reverse complement strand
AGGTGTTCCACTAAGTATGGGAACCAGGCTAGCACCTATGAACCCAGTATTTATATTAAAAGGAATAGTAAAATAATCATCATAATTATATTTTCCTTTTCATTCTAATGGAGTAAAATCTGGTTAATTTTAACATGATCTCCAACTTTGATATTCAATCTCTCAACTTCTCCTGCTGCAATCTCTATGACACTGTCTACAAGAACATCTGGACCAAATGTAGGGCATGGCGATAGTGAGCAAGGCTGAGCATTAGTTTCTAAGGCAACAATAGTTCCCTTATTCAAAAAAATCATATCTAAAGATATAATTGTATCGTACATCCAAAATCTAACTATTCTTGATGGAAAGAACTTGAACAACATACCAGAACGATTAGCCAAGAATTTTCTATGCATTAATCCAATTTTTTTCTCAAGATCAGTATCTGCAATCTCTAATAATATGCATTCCCTATTTGGCAAACACCATTGAGCCTCTATTGGAAAGTATTTAGCAGATTTAATTTTAGTAGAATGTGTATTAGACAATAAAGGTTGCTCAAGCAAGCAAAGAGCTAATCCAATACAAAACAAAGAAACTCGAACTGCATAAAAATAACTAAACCTATTTCCTCTACTGACGATCCGGCTTAGCAACGTGAGGCAATCCCCAGCCCAATTTATTACGAAGTACTTGGAAGAACTCATGATCTGACAACCTTACAAATTTAACTGGATGTTCACTGCGACGTATCAATACCCTATCTTCAGGCCAGACATAGCATCCAGCACTTCCATCAACAACCATCATCAACCTTTCAGGAGTTGCAGGAAAAACAGTCACAGGTTCTTGGTCACTAAAAACGAGAGCTCTGGAAGCCAATGAATGTGGAGCGATAGGTGTTAATTGCAATACGGGGCAATCTGGGCTTATCACAGGTCCACCAGCGCTCAATGAATATGCTGTAGACCCAGTAGGAGTAGAAAGAATAACGCCATCAGCAGATATATCAACAGGAGCATGACGACCTATAGAAACTTCAAAATGACACATGCTCGTAAGAGGTTCACGGTGCAGAGCCATTTCATTAAGGCAAAGAGCCTCCCAACGACGTTGGTCCCCACGCATTACGCTTACTACAAGACTTGTTCGTTCTTCAAGCATCCATTGCATTGATAGAACTTGTTCTAATGCTCGGTCGAGATCGGAGAGATAAGCTTCGGCCAAAAAGCCCATATGTCCAGTATTGATAGTCAGGATTGGCACTTGAACAGGCGCAGTCTGGCGAGCAGCAGATAAGACAGTTCCATCCCCCCCAAGCACAATCGCAAAAACCATAGAAGAATCAAAGCCTTCAGGAACACATGCGTTGTAGCCCAACATGCGCATATGTTGGTCGGGGTTAGCGAAGCCAACCATTCCTCCTGAACTGCTTACACGAACAACCATATGGCCGGCCTTTTCAAGACACTGCTGAATCTTTAGAGCAGTCTTCAAAGCAAGATCCTTGCCATCATTCACGATCAGTCCTACACGGGACACCGATCGAATTAGACAAAGTACTTGATTATTTTAAATGACAGACTGCCGTTTTATCTAAGCCTTAATCGATATCAACCAAAGAAATCCTCTGACTTATCGAGGCTTTAATTAAAATTGCTCCAAAAATCGCAAATCACTTGTATAAAGACGCCGAATATCATCAATTTCATGTCGGACCATACAAAAACGTTCCACTCCAAGTCCAGCAGCAAAACCTCCCCATCTATCAGGATCAAGACCTAAACCTTCTAATACTGCAGGATCAACCATTCCACACCCCATGACTTCAAGCCAACGCCCACGCCATTGAACATCTACTTCCGCTGATGGTTCTGTAAAAGGAAAGTAACTCGCTCGAAAACGAACTGGTAAATCCCCAAAAAAAGCTTTCAAAAATGCCAATATTGTTCCTCGAAGATGACTAAAGTCAAGGCCTTCATCTATAGCCAATACTTCAACCTGATGAAAAACAGGAGAATGTGTCGAGTCAACAGAATCTCGCCTATAAACCCTTCCTGGTGCAACGATTCTGACAGGAGGAGCATGCTCCTCCAAATAACGAATTTGCACTGGAGATGTATGAGTACGTAACAGAAGATTGTCACCCAAATAGAAAGTATCCTGCATATCTCTTGCAGGATGATTCTCTGGAATATTTAGAGCAGTGAAATTATAATGATCTTCTTCAACTTCAGGGCCTTCAGCGATCACATATCCAAGCCCACAAAAAAGATCAACAATCTCTTCAGTTGTCTTAATTAAAGGATGTCGTTTACCTAATGGGGTCCCTACAGGAGGAGATGTCACATCAATGGTTTCAGTCTTTATTAATTCATTCAAAGCCTTTGTTTTTAGAAATTTCAGGCGTTCCGCAAGCGATTCCTGCAATTGAGTTTTTATAACATTTGCACATTGCCCAACTAATGGGCGATCAGCCGCAGGCAATTTACCCATCGTTCCCAAAACACTAGAAAGTCGTCCCTTTTTACCAAGCAAACTGACTCTTAATTTTTCAAGAGAATCTTGATCAATAACAGAGGCAATCTCTTCCTTGGCTTCTGTTTCAAGAAGCTCAAGTTCAACTTTTAACTGGTCAAAAGAGAGAGAAGAACTCACAGCATAAAAATATCCAATAAAGACTTTAGGCACCTATCAGGACTAAGTTCTTGATTAGTGCAACCTTCGCAATGCGTCCTCTGAGCATCCTTATTAGCAATGATGATGGGGTTTTTGCTGACGGGATAAGGGTTCTTGCTTCAGCAGCTGCCAATAGAGGCCACAAGGTCACTGTTGTTTGTCCTGATCAAGAGAGATCCGCTACTGGTCATGGGCTTACCCTCCAATCGCCCATTCGTGCTGAAAGAGCCGATGAATTGTTCGCAAAAAATGTAAAGGCATGGGGATGCAATGGAACTCCAGCAGACTGTATAAAACTTGCCTTATACGAACTCCTCAATGAAAAGCCAGACCTAATACTCTCTGGCATAAATCATGGGCCAAATCTAGGAACAGACATTTTCTGCTCTGGGACAGTTGCTGCAGCCCTTGAAGGAACGCTAGAAGGATTGCCTTCAATGGCTGTAAGTATTGCTTCGTTCCAATGGCGCGACTTTGAATTCGCAGGAGATCTAGCGATGGATATAGCAGAAAATGCCTTAACAAAAAAATGGCCTAAGAACCTCTTACTAAACCTGAATATTCCTCCCTGCAGTGAAGGGAACATGAGTTCATTACGCTGGACAAGGCTTTCTATTCGTCACTACGAAGAACAATTCAGTAAAAGAACAGACCCGCGAGGCAACACTTACTATTGGTTAGCTGGAGAAGCGGTAAAAGACCTCAAGTCAGCTGGCTACGGTCCCTCAGACTGGCCTAGTGATGTTGCTCAAATAGATAATTCAGGTCCTTCACTAACCCCAATTCAGCCAGATCTCTTTTGGCGAGGAGAAGTTTCTGCTCTACCTATGATCCAAATCAAAGGTCAATTAGTTCGATAAATACGTTGAAGCAACCAAAGAGAAAAAATCACTCCAATCACATGTGCAAATAACACTTGGGTATTACTCAAGACAGAGAGCATCTCCAAAGAAGTAATTGGGTAATTCTCCATAGCTCTCATACCGGCACCGATGGAAATTCCAGGAGCTTGCATCGAAGCTTGCACAAATAGAGCTCCAGCCAAAGTTTGATACCCAACAGAAGCAAAAACTAACCCCAACAAATCAGATATCAATCCACGCTTCAATAAGCGACTAGTTTCTCCTCTGCTTGGTCGCGCCGCACTATCAAGAGCTCTCCCAGTTCGTACTATTAACCAACCCTGCCAAAGTCCATACAACAAAAAGAAGAATGCCAAAGTTGTTAAAGACAAGCCTGGACCTAAACCCAATGCTCTTTCTGAGTTGCGTGCAAGACTGCTACCTACATTGTTGAATAACAAAACCCCTACAACTACAACTCCCAGAACTGCTTGAATCCAAAAACGAATCCAGCCGATGCGACGCATGCCTAATGAAAGAAGTTGGAAATCAAGTTTGTCGGCCA
This sequence comes from uncultured Prochlorococcus sp., assembly GCA_913041805.1. Classification (GTDB taxonomy): domain Bacteria; phylum Cyanobacteriota; class Cyanobacteriia; order PCC-6307; family Cyanobiaceae; genus AG-363-K07. The sequence continues at coordinate 2,559 of CAJWIZ010000033.1, read as the reverse complement.
TCCGCAGTAATTCGGAGCTGACTCAAACTTGCCATCTAAATAGACAATTTGCACGTCCCTCTTGATTCCTCTCTGCTCCCCTAAGCAGGCACTTCTTCCCACAGCCTTGGCTCTAGGAAGTTTCGACGGCCTTCATGCTGGACATCGTCGTGTGATTGAACAGATCACCAACAATCCTCCTGGCATACCCACAGTTGTTAGTTTCTGGCCACATCCACGCGAAGTCCTCTACGGAGAAACACGGCTAAGGTTGGACCTCCCTTCTGAGAAAACCTCACTGTTAGGTCCTATTGGAGTTAAACAATTGGTATTAATTCCTTTTGACAAATTATTAGCAGCTCTAAGCCCAGAAGAGTTTATAAATCAAATAATGGTTCAAACCCTTCAAGCTAAGCGAATTGCTGTTGGCGAGAACTTCCGATTTGGAAAGAATCGCAAGGGAGATGCTGATTCATTAAAAAAATTAGGTGCCGCCTTAGGAATAGAAGTTTCTGTTGTCCCAATATTTGAAGATGAAAGCGGTCGCATGAGCAGTAGCCGCATACGTTCTGCCCTAAACAAAGGAGAACTAGCAATAGCCAAAAAACTTATGGGAAGGGCCTATCGCTTTCGTGGAAAAGTGAAATCAGGCCGAGGACTTGGACGTAAATTGGGATGGCCTACCGCCAATCTGGAAGTTAACGGACGCAAATTTCTTCCTGGCTTAGGAGTTTATGCGGCTTGGGCTTGGAGAAAGAACATTGATACTCCGTTTTCAGCAATAATGAATTTAGGTCCACAACCAACTATTGATCCGAGTGCTCCATCAGCAGTAGAAGTACATCTACTAAATCAAAATATTGACTTGGTAGGAGAAGAATTATTAGTAGAGCCTGTGCAAAAACTTAGATCCCAAAAGCAATTTGAAAGTCTTGAATGCCTAAGTAATCAGATTGAACTAGATGCAAAATCAGCAAAATCAATATTAAAACGCAATTGAAAGAGCTAAGTCATGGACTAACTGGATAAGCATTAGCCAATCCCCAAACAACAAACACTCCGATACCTCCTAACAACACAACACCCCAAATCAGCACATTCATCGTGCTATCAGAACTACCGTTCGCCATAAAGCTAATAACATGGAATTCTGCCAAGACTGCCATGAAATGGATGTCTATAGACCCAAGAGCAAACACAAATGTTGCTCAGCTAATAGATGCCAATCTTGATAGAGCTCGTGAGGGACTGCGGGTCATTGAAGACTGGTGCAGATTCGGACTGTGCCAAAAAGACCTTGTTATAACTCTCAAAGATTGGAGGCAACAGCTAGGCAAACATCATCGCGACATATATAAGCAAGCTCGTTCCACGACAAACGATCAAGGCCTAGGGTTAACTCATCCTGCTCAAAAGAAAAGAGATTCTCCTGAAAAGGTAGTTGCAGCAAATTGCTCTAGAGCACAAGAAGCATTAAGAGTACTAGAAGAGTTCAGTCGTTCAAGCGATCCAGATTTAGCAACTATTGCATCAAAAATTCGATATGGCCTATATGACCTTGAAAAATCAATTCTAAAAGCTACATCAAGAAAAAAGCTCTACGAAAAACTTCTTAAATGCAACTTTTGCCTAATCACTTCATCTAAAGAAAACCTATCCAAAACGGTAGAAAAAGCTCTTCAAGCAGGAGTAAAAATAATCCAGTATCGCTGCAAAAATGCACCGGACAGTAAAAAATTTACCGAAGCCAAAGAATTATCTAGGTTATGCAAACAATACAAATCACTTCTCATTGTTAATGATCGTATAGATCTAGCCTTAGCAGTAGATGCTGATGGTGTCCATCTTGGACAAGATGACTTACCAACTAAAGTGGCCAGACATCTCTTAGGCCATGAAAAGTTAATTGGTAGAAGTGTTCATTGCCTCAAGCAGCTTGAAAGGGCACAAAAAGAAGAGTGTGATTATCTTGGGGTTGGACCTGTTTTTACAACACAAACAAAACCTCAAGAGTCTCCAGCTGGAATTGGATTTATAGAATTAGCCGCTGCATCAACACAAATGCCATGGTTTGCTATTGGAGGCATTAACAACTCAAACTTAAATGAAGTCACTTCTGCTGGAGCAGGAAGGATTGCAGTAGTAAGTGCTGTTATGAATGCTGATGACCCCTACCAAGCCAGCTTAGAACTAATGAAAAAGCTGCCATGAAATTAACAATCAATGGTGAACTCAAAAATATAAAGGTAGATCAAAGTTCCCTTTCCCTTTCAGACCTGATTAAGCAACTTGGCCATCATCCTCGTCTTATCGTAGTGGAACTAAATGGAACAATTTTGCCCCCAGTTAATTGGGACAAAGCACAAATTTACGATGGTGATTCCCTAGAGATCGTGACGATTGTCGGTGGAGGTTCCTAAAGTTGATTTAATTGCCAATTCTTCATTGGCCAAACCATCAAAAATTAATTCGTTTTTCTCTCCCAAGCGCTTCTTCGCATTCCTTCTCATTCCTTGCTTAATAGCGTCCTTGTTAGTGCTGCAACCGCAGCAAGCTCTTGCAGCAAGTGGTGGGAGGATA
>CAJWIZ010000032.1 GCA_913041805.1 uncultured Prochlorococcus sp. | reverse complement strand
GGTTTTGGAAAAGGAAGAATGGAAAGAATCTTTGGCCTTAACAATTGACCAAGAACTCGAGAATCGTTGGCTTTCTGAAGCTAATTCTTATCGTAAATTATTGCTTAAAAATACATCAATAGAACATTTTAACCTCATTAAAGAAGTTTTAAGAAAGAAAAGAAATAAAAAATTACCTCAGGATTTAATTCATCATAAATTTATAGGTGAATTAAAGATCTAAAGTGTTTGATGGTATGTAATTTTACTATTCATTCCTAATTTAGGCAGATAAGAGGGGCATGGAGATGAATATTTTGATCATAGGCTACAGCCATATACCATGAGTCAAGTTGAACTCTATGCAGACCTATTTTGTAGCCTAATGATTGATGAACCATAAGATTAGAATCCTTAGAAAAGTTCCATTTGGATATATTTGTAGCAAGGCTTTTTCTTTGCCATTTGATTGCAGCTTCTTTGCTCACCCAGTTTTGAAGTGCTGCACACCTTAGATCTTCGCTGTTGAGATCATTTAGCTCTTTTACTTCTTGCTTAGAGAAATATCTTTTTACTAGTTTTTCAGGATTAAACATTCTATCCACTCTCTCTAGATCTACTCCAATTCTTTGTGGGGACCAACCAATCAAAAGTGCATCACAACAATGACTAATACTGATATACCCCCATCCTTTTATAAGTTCAGGTGATTTCCCAGGAGGAGCATTTAGGGGGATGTTTAAAGCTGGTATTTCCCAAAGCTCTGACAATGATTGACGTACATAGCCTCTGGAATGTTGATATTCGTGTGAGCGTTTTGGAGGCAATTTTAAAGCCCATTTTTTTTCAGTGTTTGTGATTGGTTTAAGAGGGGCTTGCATTGGAAAGAACCAAAGTGCCAGTACGCTTGTGTCCTTACTTTGCAAGGATGGCAATGTCCCTTCAAATTGGCGATTCGGCACCAGACTTTACTCTCCCCAACCAGGATGGAACTCCGATCAGTCTGTCATCGTTCAGAGGGCAAAGAGTTGTGATCTATTTCTATCCCAAAGATCAGACTCCAGGATGTATAAAAGAAGCATGTAACTTTCGTGATCGATGGCAAGATTTCGAGGCACAACAAATCAAAATCCTTGGGATTAGTAAGGATGGGGCTTCATCTCATTTGAAATTTATAGAAAAGTATGATTTGCAATTTCAACTTTTAACTGATCTTGAGCCATGCCCTGTAGCCACTTCTTATGGCAGTTATGGATTAAAGAAATTTATGGGACGTGAATATATGGGAATGATGAGGCATACATTTGTAGTTGACTCTAATGGAAAAATAGAAGCTATTTATCTCAAGGTAAAGGCAGACAGCATTGCGAATCAGGTTCTTAATGATCTTGGCTTTGATTGATTGAGTTTTCAATATCCACCATTCCTTCTAGTACAAGATTGGGATGGTGGACTGCATGTGTATTTCTTTTTCTTAGCTCTTGCATTAATACAGGTGCATCACCACCGCATAGCCAAATTGGCATATTGGCTTCTTTTTGAGCGAGAATTATTGCTCCAACTAGGGCTTGAAGACAACCTCTTCGCATTGCTTCAGCAGTGTTGATTGGAAATTGTTTAGTACTAGTTGATGGTGAACCAGGATCATTAAGGTTTTGAGTTCCATATGCCATTGCTGATAACTGAAGACGTAAGCCTGGAATTAACTGACCACCAGCAAATTCGCCTTTGGCTGTGATCCGCGTGAGGCTCATGACGGTTCCAGCATCTGCAACAAGTATTCCAGAGGAATGTGTGTTGGATGATTTAGCTTTTTTGAAAGCTCCCCAACCTGCCAGGGCCCTATCAATGCCTAACCAAGTTGGTGATTTTTGCAGGGGAACATCATTGATTTCAATGCGTTTGGAATTATTCATCAACAGACGTTTTGGTATTGGCCCCACAGCAGCCCAAGCACTTAAAGGATTGTCGAGGGTATTGATTATCTGCAGATCAGGGAGTGTGTGAAAGAAATGCCAGGAGTCAGCTTTTTTTATGGCCCAATGCCATCGGCTGTTGCCGATGAGCAAAAATGACCTTTGACCTTGCACTGTTAAATCCCTTCTCCCATTACTCCTTGAACATGTATCCCACATTCTTGCTTTAGGCCTTTGAACCGAGTATCTCGTCCTTTCATCTGACTACCTTCAGGAGTACTGGAGTGCCAATCTCCAACTGATGAGTAACCCTTATTAAACAGCGGATGCTGAGGTAAATCATGTTTTTGCATGTAGTAAAAAACATCTTTTTGTGTCCATTCCAGAAGAGGTCGCAATGAAAGACGTCCACGAATTTGATCCAGCACAGTCATTGACTGACGATGTTCTGTTTGCCCTTTGCGGACTCCACTGGCCCAGCATTGAACATTCAATTCATTGAGCGCCTTTTCGAGTGGCTCTACTTTGCGGATTAGGTGATATTTTTCTAGGTCTTTTATAGAGTTAGTTTCCCAAAGTTTTCCATACAAAGCTTCCATTCTTGCTGGGGATATTGGACTTTGGATGACTTGGATATTTAGCTGAAGCTGATTAGTCAGATCCTTTGCATAGCAATAAGTTTCAGGAGGCAAGTAACCAGTATCAATCCATATTACTGGAATTTTTTTGCCACCTTTGAGTAGGTGCAGCATGTGTAGTAAAACTGCTGATTGGATTCCGAAACTGGTTGTAAGAACAAAATTTTCTTGAAATTGTTCGTATGCCCAAGCGAGGCGAGCCTCTGCTGAAAGGTGGCTTAAATGAGCGCGAGCTTCATCAAGGGAACCGTTCAGGATGCCCATACCTTCAATAGGTTGGACTTCAGTAGTTTTGGCTTTTGATCCGTTTGTCATTTACTTATTATCCAATGTCGCGCTTTGGTAAAGATTCTTACAGGGTCCAAAATAGTCTCACACTCTCATTCATGGCTTTTAAATTATCAAAAGATGATTCATTGATAATTGGTAGGTATAGCTTTGCCCGGTTTGAGTAGTTTCTTCAGTTTATATTCAAAGATTGCTTAATTTAAGTGCATTGAACTTTGTTGATTTTGATTAAATTCTGAGGCTCCTTATATGGCAATACCACGCTTAGAGAGTTCAGCTTGATGTTGTTTGTTTCTTTGGCAGTTGAAATTCGTAGAATGGTTTACTTGGGCAAGATGTCAAGGTTGATAATTGATACTTGCTCGGCAGGTGCTTTGTTGCTGAACAATTGAAACAGGCTTATCTCCGGGGAAGAACACAAGGCCTTAGGGCTTCACAAGAGCGGCGTCTCGAATCACTTTTGCAGAGAAGGCATCCTGTAAAGGCTCGAGCGGACAAGGCAACTCTTGAATTACTTGGCTCAGAGGCCATTGCTTTAAAGCAATCTCTGCATATGGTGATTGATACTCGTGGGATTTGTCGCCTTCTTTGGGTTGGTTCATTAGATCATGCCGGTCAACTTCTATCACATATTCCTGAGGTGCGAAGACGTAAGACAAGAGATTGGCGGTTGATTAGTTGCTCTTTGGATGGTTTACGAAGAGATCTTGTCCCTGCTCCACAAGAAGCAGTTGTGGGATTAGACCTTTCACCAGTTTTTTGGTTGAGATTTTGTCCGTGTGAGGATGCAAGTAACACGATCTCTGCTTCTTTATGGATGCTTGATCGAAATGAGAAACGAGGTTGGAGTCTTTTAGAAAAATGTGATTTAGCTGAAGTATGTCAAGGTCACTACCAAATAGATGTTGCCGATCAAAATACTTCCCATTTAAAAGATGATTTCCGTGAGCGAGTATTGCTGTTAACCCTCACGAGTAAAGATTCAACTCGCAATGAACGTGATTTGGCTGAGTTGGAAGGCCTGGTGCGAAGTGCAGGAGCACAACCTATTGCTGTAGCACGTCAAAAGTTGGGAACTTTTAACCCTCAAACAATTTGGGGAACAGGAAAATTGCAAGAAGTTGCATTAGAGGTGAGGAGAGAAAAGGCATCTCTGGTGATTACCGATCGAGAACTTACTCCTGGTCAAGCAAGGAACTTAGAACGTTTATTGACTTGCCCTGTAATGGATCGAAGTGAACTAATTCTCGACATTTTTGCTCAAAGGGCTTCTAGTGATTCAGGTCGCTTACAGGTTGAACTTGCACAATTACGTTATCGAAAGTCTCGACTTACAGGCCGTGGAAAAAGTCTTTCAAGGCAGGGTGGTGGGATTGGCACAAGAGGGCCAGGGGAAACACAACTAGAAAAAGATCGTCGATTACTTGTCAGTCGTATAGAGCGTTTAGGAAGAGAATTGAAAGAGTTAAAGAAGCATCGTTCGCGAATTCGAAAAAAGCGACAAGATTTGCCTCGAGTTGCTTTGGTTGGGTATACCAATGCTGGTAAATCTTCTCTTTTGAATGCGTTATGTGGTTTGAGTGCTCACAGTGAAGTACTAGCTGAAAATAGACTTTTTGCGACTTTAGATCCCACAACAAGAAGATTGATCTTGCCTCAAGTCGGGTCTTCACCGCATGAACTTTTGATCACTGACACAGTTGGCTTTATTCGTGAATTGCCTGCAACTTTGATGGAAGCGTTTAGTGCAACTCTTGAGGAAACGCTTGAAACAGATTTGTTACTCCTTTTGGTGGATCTTTCAAATCCTGATTGGTCATCTCAACTGGCTACAGTGAACCGAGTCCTTGATTCACTGGGTGCAAATGTCAATCGACAAATAGTCGCAAATAAGATTGACTGTTGCGATAGTCGCTCACTTGAAGTAATTAGAAGCCTTGATCAGAATGTACTTTATGTATCGGCTACTTCTGGTGCAGGCTTGCAAGGTCTCAAGCTATGGCTTCAATCACAGTTTTGGCAAAACTGTGCAGGATCAAAATTAGTGTCAGATACAACCAACGAATATGAATGAGATCAGCGCTGTTCTTGAGAACCCACAAGCCCTGATCACGCTTGGTGTTTTGCTATTAGCGGTAGTCCTGTTTGTTACGGGTGCTTTGGCTCCAGAGTTGACGGGTTTGCTCAGCCTTGCGTTGTTAATGGCCTCAGGCGTTCTGCCACCACAAAAAGCTTTGGCTGGCTTTGGTAGTCCTGCTTTGATAACTCTTATGGGGCTTTTCGCAGTTTCTGCAGCACTTTTTAGAAGTGGAGCTTTGGATCGTCTAAGGGAATTGATTGCTTCTGAACGCATTCGCACCCCAAGGCGTTTAATTGCTTTATTGGGATTGGTTGTTGCTCCGATTTCAGGTGTTGTTCCAAATACTCCTGTTGTTGCGTCCTTGCTGCCAGTGATAGAAGCATGGTGTATCAGGCGACGAGTATCACCATCACGTGTCTTGCTTCCTTTATCATTTGCGACTGTATTAGGTGGCACTCTGACTCTTTTAGGTAGTTCAGTGAATTTGTTGGTTAGTGATATTAGTGAGCAATTAGGTTATGGATCTCTCGACTTATTTAGCTTTACAGCTATTGGGGTGCCGATATGGCTTGTTGGTACTTCTTATATGTTGTTAGCACCAAAAGAGTTTTTGCCTGATCGTGGTAGGGATGATAATCAATTGGTAGGAAGCATTGACCAGACGGGTTATTTCACAGAGGTCACTATTCCAGCAGAATCTAACTTGGTTGGACAATCACTGCACAACAGTCGATTACAGCGTCGTTTTGATGTTGATGTACTTGAGCTGCAGAGAGGTAGTCAACGGCTTCTGCCACCATTAGCTGATAGAACTATTGAGCCTGGTGACCGATTGTTGTTGCGAGTCACTCGTGGGGATTTGCTTCGCTTGCAGCAGGAAAACACTATTCAATTGGCTCAACGGGATGAAATAGACGATTTAAAACCTTTTCAACTAATGTCTGGCGATGGCCAAAAAATTGTGGAAGTCCTTCTTCCGGCAGGTTCTACTTTGGCTGGAGCAAGTTTACGAGAGTTGCGATTCCGTCAAAGACATAATGCAACTGTTTTAGCTTTAAGACGTGGCCAACAAACAGTACAGGAAAGATTGGGTCAGGCAGTGTTGCGAGAAGGGGATGTCTTATTACTCCAAGCTCCTTTGGACTCTATTCGTGGTCTTCAAGCAAGTAATGACTTGCTTGTCCTTGATCAATTAGAGAATGATTTGCCAACAATTCGTCGCAAACCAATAGCAATAGCAATTGCATTGTCGATGATTATAGTGCCAACAATTACATCATTACCATTAGTAGCAGCAGTTCTTCTAGCAGTTATAGCAATGGTTGTAGGAGGATGTATTCGGCCAAAAGAAGTGCAGCGTTCGATTCGGCTTGATGTCATTCTCTTGTTGGGGTCTCTTTCTAGTTTCAGTGTTGCAATTCAGGACACAGGTCTTGCAGACTTCATGGCCAGCTTTCTCGAGACTTGGTTGGAAGGCTTGCCAATTTATTTGGCTTTGTTGATGATTTTTCTTGCAACAACTATTTTGACTCAGGTCATTAGTAATGCAGCTTCAGTGGCTCTTTTTGCACCTGTTGCTATTCAATTATCGAATAATTTCAACTTGCCGCCTACTGCTCTTTTGATCACTGTGTTGTTTGGTGCTAGTCAGTCTTTTCTGACTCCAATGGGCTATCAAACGAATTTGATGGTGTTTGGTCCTGGCCGTTATCGTTTTTTAGATGTCACTAGATATGGAGTTGGGTTAACGATCTTAATGACTTTCATGATTCCAGCTCTAATTCTTTGGCAGTATGGAGGGTCGTGATTTGATTGGAACTGTGCAAGCATTTATTTGATCATGATTTTGAGCATGAGGTTTTCACTTGTTTAAATTATTTCTTTTTAGATCGGTGAGAAGGGAGTGGATTGGTGCCTTTCTCTGAAGCTGTATATCGCACCCAAGGATGGTACCGGCGCTTAACGGTACCTCAGTTCACTGTGGTGACAGGCTTGCTGATGATCACGGTGAGCACATTTGTTCTCTCTACCCCCATTTGCTCGAATGCTCGAGTTGGTCTTTGGGAAGCTCTTTTCACAGCCACATCAGCACTAACGGTGACGGGTTTGACGATTATTGATGTAGGCGAAGATTTGACGTTAATAGGTCAGATGGTT
>CAJWIZ010000031.1 GCA_913041805.1 uncultured Prochlorococcus sp. | reverse complement strand
CCCTCATACCTCCAATGCCAGGGCTCATAACTAACTTTTTGAGGGTTACCTTTTGGGAATGAAAGTACAAAATGATATTTGGCTGCATTTTTTTCTAACCAACGGAAAGCAGGGGTGAATTCAAAATCCTCTTCGAAATCAGTTTCCCGCATAGTCGAATCACCTAAATCAATTGCATAACCCGTGCTGTGCTCAGAATAACCAGGGGGAGCCGAGACTTTTGCTCTTTCTATTGCTATTTGATTCCTGGCAGATTTAGTTCCATAAAAAATTTGTCTCTGAAGGTCAATAGACCTATAACCACTCAATAGGACTAAATCAATTCCATCGGCGGCAGCTGCAGAACGCATTAATTGAAGGGCTTCATAAGTGTCTTTGTGAATTTCAAAGCCTGGATAAACTGAAACCAAATCTTCACTGGAAGCCTCTGGATAGGGATAATGCCCAAGCAAACGTCCATCAGGCGATGGAGGACTCTGAACTCCAATTAAGGGGTTAGACCCTCTAGGACGAGACAAGCTCAAAGAAATAACGAGCGCAACAGTCCCAAAAAATATTAAGCAAAGCGATATGAGACGAACCTCAGCTTGATTAGGGCGTCTAAGTGGACTAGTCCTTTGAGCAAGAGGGATGTCGTCGGTGCTATTGCTTCGAGCGGGTTCTGCCCGAGACACAAAATCGAACGTATTGTTGTTTCGATCGTAACGGGCTTAGCAAAAATCTTTACGAGAATTCTTTTGAGGAGTTAGTTTTCATTAAATAAATAAAATTAAGAGCCAAAAAAACATGTTGCGAGTTGCAGTTATCGGTGGTGGTCCAAGTGGCTCATGTGCTGCTGAAATCCTTGCAAAAGCTGGAATCCAAACATGGATCTTTGAAAGGAAGCTTGACAACGCCAAACCTTGTGGAGGTGCTATCCCCCTTTGCATGGTTGCAGAGTTTGACCTTCCTGATTCGATCATTGATCGCAAAGTTCGCAACATGCGGATGATCTCACCCTCAAATCGAGAGGTCGATATCAGTCTCGACAAGGTTTATGGGGAAAGTGAGGATGAATATATTGGGATGTGTCGCAGAGAGGTAATGGATGCATTTATGAGGAACCGTGCTTCAGAACTAGGTGCTCAATTAATAAATGGTTTGGTCACTAAAATAGATACAGGAGCCAATCGACAAGGTCCATACAAACTCACTTATTCTGATTATGGATCTGGTGAAGCTACTGGTGAGGCAAAAAACTTAGAAGTTGATCTAATAATTGGAGCAGACGGTGCAAATAGTCGAGTGGCAAAAGCTATGGATGCAGGCGACTACAACGTTGCAATTGCTTTCCAAGAGCGAATCAAACTTCCTGAGAAGGAAATGACCTACTACGAAGATCTTGCAGAGATGTATGTAGGAACAGATGTGTCTCCAGATTTCTATGGATGGGTATTTCCAAAATACGACCATGTTGCAGTAGGTACTGGAACAATGCAGAAGAATCAATCACTCATAAAAGATCTACAAGTTGGTGTAAGAGAGCGAGCAAAAAAACGCTTGGTTAATGGTGAAGTAATAAAGGTAGAAGCTCATCCAATTCCAGAACACCCTCGTCCTCGTCGCGTAGTTGGCCGTATGGCCCTTGTAGGGGATGCAGCAGGATATGTGACAAAAAGTTCAGGGGAAGGAATTTATTTTGCGGCCAAAAGTGGTCGCATGTGTGCAGAGCAAATAGTTGAGTCAAGTCAAAGCGGGAAGATAATACCTACAGAGCAAGATCTCCAAAAATATCTAAAAAAATGGGATAAAAAGTATGGTGCTACCTACAAAGTTCTTGAAATACTTCAAAATATCTTCTATTCCAATGATGGTGCTCGAGAAGCATTCGTAGAAATGTGTGATGATTTAGATGTACAAAGACTAACTTTTGATAGTTATTTATATAAAACAGTAGTTGCCATGAAACCAATGCAGCAACTAAAACTCACATTCAAAACTCTCTTCTCTGTACTTAGAGGTCGTGCGCTTGCACCTGACAAATACAAGCCAGTTCCAAGTGCCGTCCGTGAAGATGATGAAGTCAATAAAATGCTTGAAGTTTCAACTATAAAGGGAGGTATAAAGATTCCAACCAAATAGTTCAAAAAAGATATTTCTACCAATTAGAAGTAATGAAAGAAATAAAGTAGATTTTAAATTAACATTAAAATAATTAATTTCTTATTTGATTGAAGTCAGCAATTACACTTGCCTGATTGCATAGAACCTGCAAAAGATTTAAGCGATTAGTTCTAATAGAAGAATCATCACACATAACCAATACACTGTCTTCACCATCAAAGAATTCAGCCAAAGCTTTCGAGCTAGAAGCTAAGTGTCGAGCAAGAAGTTCATATCTATCAGCTGAATAACTGATTGCTATTGGTTCAAGTGAATCTAAAACCCTTAACATATTTTTTTCACTAGATTTTTCAAATAAATTGGAATCAACAACATCATTAGCAGATAAAACACTCTTATCCAATTGACTCCTTACTGCTAGGCGAGAAGCCCTTGTAACAACAGCTTGTACTGATGATAGTTCATCAGATTTTCTCATCTGAACAAGCAATTCAGCACGTCGCCTTATATCCATTGGGTCGAAAAGCAAACTCTTTATTGGTATGGTTTGACCTGCGACTGCTTGAACAAGATCAACATCAATTCCATCTTCTTCTAATAGGCTAATAATTCTTTGCCTGAAGAAATCACTAAGATCAATCAAATGTGATTTCATATTGATATCAAGACTAGGTAATAGTTTCATCCAATGCTTAACAGCTTCTTGAATAAGAGCATAAATATCTAATGTCCAATTTCTACTCCAAATTATCTGCAATATTCCATTTCCAGCTCTACGTAAAGCATATGGATCAGAAGATCCAGATGGTCTTTCACCTTTAGAAAAAATACTAGTCATGAGTTCTAGCCTCTCTGCTAAAGCAAGGACAGCTCCAATATCAGAACTAGGCAACTGATCTCCAGCGCTACGCGGCAAATAATGCTCCAATACCCCTAAGGCTATGTCTTTATGCTCTCCCTCTGCCAGTAGATATTTTGCTCCCATCAAACCTTGTAGCTCTGGGAATTCTCCAACAATTTGACTTACTAGATCATGCTTACAAAGTCTTGCTGCTCTAGACACTCTATTAGCGTCAATATGCGAAATGCCTAATTGATCAATTAAAATTTTAGCGATAAATTCAATACGAGATGTTCTGTCAAGCAGTGACCCTAAGCCATCCGCAAAAGTTACTCTTTTAAGTTCATCATTTCTCTTTTCACTTTTTATAGCAAGGTCAGCTTCTATAAAGAATTTAGCATCTTCAAGCCTAGCTCTAAGAACACGTTCATTTCCGAGCTTTATTGAAGATTCTGCAGAATTAAGTCCATTTGAAATACATAAGAATGTTGACAAAAGATTATTCTTTGCCGTCAGTAAAAGTGGATCTATAGGTGAAAGATTATGAAAAAGTGGTATATATCTTTGATGAACACGCATAACTGTACACAAAACTTCAGTGGGTAAATCCAAATACGATTTATGAAATTTTCCTTTAATAATTTGTGGAGACTCAACAAGTTCAATTAATTCCTCAAATAGTTCTTCTGAGAGGTCAGGTATCGCATTAAGTTCAGATGCAGCATCATTAATTAATTTTCTAATGCTGTCACCCCTTTCCTTTCTATCAACATGAACACCTGCTTGGCGCATTATCGAAAAATAATCTTCTGATGAAGAGATGCAAACATCTTCCTTGTGCAATCTATGCCCTTTACTTAAAGAACCAGAGTTAACTTCAGGGTCAGTACCACTCAAAGAGACTGGTACTAAATCTTTATCCAATAAAGCTACTAGCCAACGAATAGGCCGTGAAAAACGTCTTTCACCAGTACCCCATCTCATAAAGCGTCGACCTTGAATATCACCAATCCAATGAGGTATCAATTCAGTCAATAAATTAAGGGTAGATGAACCTTGATTTATGACTTTTGCAAAAACAAAAGAACCCTTGGGAGTGTCACGTATTTCCAATTGAGAAACATCTATTTGATATCTCTTTGCGAAGCCAATCGCGGCTTTTGTAGGGACACCATTCTTGAATGCCTGTTCCTCAGGAGGACCTTTACGTACTTCCTCGGAATCACTAGCCCAGGAAGGTAGCTCTTCCACAATCAAAACTATTCGGCGAGGAGTGCTAGTGGACTTAATGGAACCGTGACTTAAACGTTTTTGAGCTAAATCACGGCAGACCATTGCCTCTAGTTGAGGTAAAGCAAACCTCGAGAAATCAGCTGGGAGTTCCTCTGTCCCGACCTCAAGCAGAAAAGTCGCCACGAAACTGGTGGTAGGCAATATCACACTTTATTGAACTATGGGCCAATAAATCCGTGTGCGCTTAGCTACCCTGAATAAGGACAAAGTTAACGTCGTGATTGAAGCGGAGAAAGAATCTGACAAGACTGCAAAGAGGAATCACTTTCCTTGCCTTGCCATTGGTTCAGAACAAACAAAATTTGAACAATTTAAAGCTGCTAGTAATTATTTACTAGAACCACTTGCCTCTGAGCTGAAAAATGAGAGTGATCACTTCACGAATGATGCTGTTCAGCTTCTGAAATTCCACGGGAGTTACCAACAGGACAATCGAGAGAATCGAAAGAAAGGATCCAGTAAGGACTGGCAATTAATGCTCCGACTTCGAAGTCCAGCAGGAAAAATACCAGCAGCTTTATTTATAGCTTTGGATGATCTCTCAAACCGTCTTGGGAATGGGACTCTGCGTGCAACAACAAGACAGGCTTTTCAAATGCATGGGATTCGAAAAGAAAATATTAGAGAAGTAATAGGCACAATTGTCAGGTCGCTAGGTTCGACTCTGGCTGCATGTGGTGACATCAATCGCAATGTGATGGCACCTGCCGCCCCTTATGATTCAGGAGGCTATCCAGCAGCACGCAAACTTGCCAAAGAAATTGCAGACCTCCTAACACCAATTGCAGCCCAAAACTCATATCTTGACCTTTGGGCTGATGGTGACCTGAAATACAGTATTCGTCCCAACCAAAGAGTTAAGAACGCAAAAAGCAAACAAAAAGAAGGCCGTGTTTTTAGTGGCAACAGCAAGGAACCACTCTATGGTTCCACCTATATGCCACGAAAGTTCAAATGCGCAGTGACAGTACCAGGTGATAATTCAGTTGACTTGCTTACCCATGACATAGGCCTTGTTGCCTTTACAAAGGCAAATGGCGAATTAGAAGGTTGCAATATCTATGTTGGAGGAGGCATGGGTCGCAATCATAACAACGAACAAACATTTGCTCGCACTGCAGATTCTCTAGGATATGTTGAATCTGAAAATGTTTTAGAGCTAGTACAATCGATATTGGCTCTCCAAAGAGATTACGGAGACAGGAAGACCAGAAGACACGCTCGAATGAAATATTTAATCCATGAGATGGGGATAGAATGGTTCAAAAAAGAACTAACCACAAATTATTTTTCGAAATCAATTGGACATCTACATAAAGAGCCATGCAGGAAATTAGAAGACTATATGGGGTGGCATCGTCAATCACATAACCTCTGGTTTGTAGGTATTCCGCTTCTATCAGGACGTTTAAAACCAAATATCAAGCAGGGAATTAGGTCTATAGTAGAAAAATATCAACTAGATATTCGACTTACACCCAATCAAGATCTTCTACTCTGCAACATTGGCAAGCATCAAAAAGCTAGCGTAAAAAGAGAAATTAAATTACTGGAAAAAGAGTTAGCACACCAGTCAAAAGTTCTTAAAAAGCACGCCATAGCATGTCCAGCATTACCACTATGTGGACTAGCCATTACAGAAGCTGAGCGTGTGCTGCCTAACGTTCTTGACAGGATTGAGATTTTGATGGCTCAGCTAAATATCAATGATTCAATACTAATACGAATGACAGGTTGTCCAAATGGCTGTGCTCGTCCATACATGGCAGAAATGGGACTAGTCGGTAGTGGTCTCGAGCATTATCAACTATGGCTTGGAGGTACACCAAACCTTGAAAGGATAGCAAAGCCATACATCGAACGTATGCCCTTAGAGAAGCTGGAAGAAACTATAAAACCCTTATTGTCAAGCTGGAAAAATACAAAGGGGAAAATAAGTTTTGGCGATCATGTTGAATGCCTAGGAGAAGAAAAGGTCAAATTATTGCTTGCAGAAGGATTACAAGCTCCATAGTGTGCTGCTACTTTGTTGCACTTCCATGCCCAAAGTTGATCGCCATAGCTGAAATGCCACCACTCATTCGGATGTTGAACAAATCCCGCTTTTATCATCGCTGTCGCAAGAGAAACTCGCCTTTGATGAAATAAGCGGCTTGCCTTATCATTTTTTGCCTCATGGCAAAAATAATTAGGCGAAGAAATAGAGCCAAGCTGGTCAATTTTTCCTCCCATATCCAATGAAACTCCATCAGAATTTGCAAGTGTTAAGTCAATAGCTGCACCAGTACTGTGAGGTGGAGGAGTGGAAGGCTCATGACTTGGAACAGCCCAAAATCTTGCGACTTCTCCAGCAACAATTGCCACTGCTTTTTGTTGAATTGGATCGTTTTGGTCAATACCCCTTCTAATGCAATTTTCTGTAATTGAATGCTCAACCATAAAAGCCTGTACTGGGATTGGTCTCCAGGCATCAAATATTCCAAAATAAAGTTCAGGATTATCTAATTGCAAATATTTTTGAGCTAAGACTAATCGACTAAACACACCGCTTCTTAACCTCCAAGGATCAGCAAATTGCCCATAAGGAGCACCAATTGAAAGATAAGGATGCGGCTCCATGCATAAAAATGCTTCCTTTAAGTCAACAAGCTCCTCACCACATTCTTTAATAGGAATTTCGCTCCAAGCTCTTTTCACAAGAACATCGCAATCAAGGTTCTTTCCACAATCAAGGCGCACTTTTCCACAGGTGATTTGCTTGAAGGCAAAAAAGATCAAGTTCTTTACCAGCTCAATAATGCATTAATCAATTAATAAGGGCAAATAAA
>CAJWIZ010000030.1 GCA_913041805.1 uncultured Prochlorococcus sp. | reverse complement strand
CATGTAGTTGCATGTCTTTAAAAAGCACTATGTATAGTGCTTTTTATATATTTTGCTGTAGTTAGCTAAAGCTGACTATTGGGAGAGGCTTTTGATGTCAAGGTCTTGCTTAGATATGACCTAGATCTAGTTGTTTTGTACCTGCTATAAAAAGTAAGTTTTGTTGTTCAGATTGTTCGAAGCCAAGCTGTAAATAAAATTCTTTGCTATTTGTCGTCATTAAATAGATTTTTTCAACATTCTTTAATGCTGGTGTTGTGATCAAAGCGTCTACTACTTGCCGCCCTAGGCCCAACCCTTGTAAATCGTCAGCTACAACTATGTCCCAGAGAACTGCACGAAAAATTCGATCACTAGTTGCTCTGCCAAAGCCAACCATCCGGTGACCGTGCCAAAGACTTATGACCACTGTGCTATTTGCTAATAATTGACTTAGTTGCTTGTTGCTACGCCCTGTAGCCCAGAAAGCATGTTTGTCTAGGAGATTTTTTAGTTGTCGTAGTCCACTACAAGGACGCAAACTTGGTCCTAGTCCTAGTAAACGTAGTCCTGGAGCTCCTTGAGCATGCTGAATAAGCTTTATGCAAGTCATTGCAGCAGGTCCAAATCTTACTTTGCCTAACGGCTTTGAAAAAATTAATTAAAGAGTAATGATCTCTTTTTAACTGAGAGTATCAAGCCAAGAGTAAGTCTCGAATGAGCTTGTTTTTTTGTTTAGAACTTAATGGCTTGCTATCCCTACTTGCTTGGTGATGAATCAGAGCAGGGGCCTAGTTAGGCTGAAGGCATATTTATGGTAGTTGCTCAAATCATGCTCAAGGTTTTGCTGGGGGATCCTAATACCCGCAAGCTGAAGCGTTACCAGCCGATTGTCACCGAAATCAATCTCCTCGAAGAGGAAATTGCCCCCTTAAGTGACGAGGAACTTCGTTTAAAAACAGCAGATTTTCGCAATCAATTAGGGGAAGTAGGAAGTTTGGAAAAGCAGCGGGAGTTGTTAGATGATCTTTTGCCTGAAGCTTTTGCAGTAGTTCGTGAAGCAAGCAAAAGGGTATTAGGAATGCGCCATTTTGATGTGCAATTAATAGGTGGAATGGTTTTGCATGAGGGACAAATTGCCGAGATGAAGACTGGTGAAGGCAAAACATTGGTTGCTACTTTGCCAAGTTTTCTCAATGCTTTAACAGGTCGAGGTGTACACGTCGTTACCGTGAATGACTATCTGGCTCGACGGGATGCTGAGTGGATGGGTCAGGTGCATAGATTTCTTGGCTTGAGTGTTGGGTTGATCCAACAGGAAATGAATCCAACGGAGAGAAGAAAAAACTATGCTTGTGATATCACTTATGCCACTAATTCTGAGCTTGGATTTGATTATTTGCGGGACAATATGGCGACGGACATTGAAGATGTAGTACAGCGAGAATTTCAATATTGTGTGATAGATGAAGTGGATTCAATTCTTATTGATGAAGCTCGTACACCATTAATTATTTCTGGACAGATTGAAAGACCACAAGAAAAGTATCAGAAAGCAGCTGAAGTAGTTGCTTCCTTAAATAGAGCAGCTGAAATGGGAAAAGATGGGATAGATCCTGAAGGTGATTATGAAGTTGATGAAAAGCAAAGAACATGCACCTTGACTGATGAGGGCTTTGCTAAGGCTGAGGGAAAATTACAAGTTAGTGATTTATTTGATCCCTCTGATCCCTGGGCTCATTACATCACTAATGCATTAAAGGCAAAAGAATTATTTGTTAGGGATGTTAATTACATTGTTCGTGATGGTGATGCGGTCATTGTTGATGAGTTCACTGGTCGAGTGATGCCAGGGAGACGTTGGAGTGATGGTCAACACCAGGCGATTGAAGCGAAAGAACAATTAACTATTCAGGCTGAGACACAAACTCTTGCATCAATTACTTATCAGAACTTCTTCTTGCTATATCCACTCTTGGCAGGAATGACTGGTACTGCTAAGACAGAAGAAGTTGAATTTGAAAAGACATATAAGCTTGAAACAACAGTGATACCTACCAATCGTCCGCGATCACGCCAGGATTGGGTGGATCAGGTTTTTAAAACCGAAGCAGCAAAGTGGAGGGCTGTAGCGAAGGAGACCGCAGAAATTCATAAACAAGGACGGCCAGTGTTAGTTGGTACAACAAGTGTAGAAAAAAGTGAGCTTTTAAGTTCTTTATTGGCCGAGCAACAAGTTCCTCATAATTTGTTGAACGCCAAACCTGAGAATGTTGAACGAGAAGCTGAGATAGTTGCTCAGGCTGGACGTGCTGGAGCAGTCACTATTGCTACAAATATGGCTGGTCGTGGAACAGACATCATTCTCGGAGGTAACAGTGACTACATGGCACGTTTGAAGTTACGTGAGGTACTTTTGCCAAAATTGGTCAAACCTGAAGATGATCATAAAGCTCCTGTTCCTTTGCAGCGAAAACGTGAATCTGGAGGTGGATTTAGCGTTGACAATGAGAACTCTTCAGATAATTCTTCTCTCGCTCCTACTGAGGCACGTGCTATTGGCAGTCTCTACCCTTGTGCTCTGACAGAAGAAACAGAACAAGTTCTTGTGGATTTAGCAAAGGATCTTGTTCAGTCTTGGGGTGATAGAGCTTTGCAGATGATTGATTTGGAAGATCGTATTTCTAATGCTGCAGAAAAAGCACCAACAGATGACTTGCAAATTGCTGCTTTAAGAAAAGCAATTTCTATGGTTAAAGCTGAATATGACGCAGTAGTTACGCATGAGGAAGTTAGGGTTCGTGAAGCTGGAGGCTTGCATGTTATTGGAACTGAGAGACATGAATCTCGCCGAGTGGATAATCAGCTTCGAGGAAGATCTGGGCGACAAGGTGACTTAGGAAGTACTCGATTCTTTTTATCTTTAGGTGATAATCTTCTAAGGATTTTTGGGGGAGAAAGGGTAGCTTCTTTAATGAATGCTTTTAGGGTTGATGAAGACATGCCTATTGAATCTGGCATGCTGACACGCTCATTAGAAACTGCTCAAAAGAAAGTAGAAACTTATTATTATGATATTAGAAAACAGGTTTTTGAATATGATGAAGTAATGAATAATCAGCGACGTGCAGTTTATTCAGAACGACGTAGAGTTTTAGAAGGAAGAGCATTAAAAAAACAAGTGATTGGATATGGAGAAAGAACTATGGAGGATATTGTTGAAGCATATGTGAATCCTGATTTACCACCAGAAGAGTGGGACATAGTCCAACTAGTTGAAAAAGTTAAGCAATTTGTTTATTTGCTTGATGATCTCCAACCAGAAAACATTCGTGGCCTAAGTCTTGATGAATTAAAAGCTTTCTTACAAGAGCAATTACGTAACTCATATGACATCAAGGAAAGCCAGATAGAAGCTGAAAGACCTGGATTAATGAGAGAAGCTGAGAGGTTCTTTATTTTGCAGCAAATAGATACTCTTTGGCGAGAACATTTGCAAGCTATGGATGCTTTGCGTGAATCAGTTGGTTTAAGAGGTTATGGACAAAAAGACCCATTAATTGAATATAAGAATGAGGGATATGATATGTTTCTTGAAATGATGACAAATATGAGAAGGAATGTTATTTATTCAATGTTTATGTTTCAACCAGCGCCAAAATCTTCGGATAATTAGATGATTTTCAACTGTTATCACCTATAAATTCAATGATTTCTTTGTCCTTTAAATTTTGAGATTTTCCAGATAAAATATCTTTAGGCATACGTCCTTCTTTGACGTCTTTTAATGTACTTTGTAATCCACTAATTTGATTTTCTAGTTGGTCAATTCGCTCCATTAGATTGCGAATTACATTCGCTTCTGCATCAGGTAGAGCTGAATGAGCTAGCGGATTGATTTTGACACCACTTTGATGAACTACACGTCCAGGAATTCCGACAACTGTGCTGTTTTCCTCAACGTCTCGGACAACGACTGATCCTGCTCCAATTCTTGTATTGGCTCCTATTTGAATAGCTCCAAGTACTTTTGCACCTGCTCCAATGACTACATTTTCAGCCAATGTTGGATGTCTTTTTCCACTTTCTTTGCCAGTTCCTCCAAGAGTGACACCTTGATATAGAAGACATCTGTTTCCTATTTCTGTTGTTTCTCCAATGACTACTCCCATACCATGATCGATGAAAACACCTTTGCCTATTTTTGCTCCAGGATGAATCTCTATGCCCGTGAGAGTTCGTGTGAGTTGACTGAGTAATCGAGGAACAAGTGGTAAGCGATACTTCCAGAGGCTGTGACTAATACGGTGAAGTGTAATTGCTTGAAAGCCTGGATAACAAAGTAAAATTTCCAGTAAGCCCTTTGCTGCTGGATCTCTTTCTTTGATGATTGCCAAATCGGTTTTGATGGTTTGGAACATCATCAGCTCAGATTAATTAGACTTTTTGTTATGCAAGTAGCCCTATCTCCTTGCGGAGTTGTTCGATAGTGGAATCGCTCAGATAGTTTTCAGCACAATGTACTTGTGGCATGCGCATTAATTGTGATCGATTCTGACGCAGACTATGTTCTACTAACGGCAAACTAGGACTATCACAAAGAACATGACTAGCAGCTCGGAGCAAGGCTAGTAATCGGCTACCTACATCTGGTGTGGCTGTCATCAAGAGAAGTTCATTGCCACGCATGCTGTGCAGAATGACCTCTGCAGCTCTAAGAATGCCTGGACTAATACTGACCAATCCAACGCAGCTACCAGGTCGAAGCTCTTTTAACATTGCCAATTCTTTTCTGAAGTCACTAAGGTCAACTGCTACTGCTCGCACTGAATGTCTTTTGGCGAGTTCTTCTAAAGGTTTCAGGAAGTATCTACTAGTTACAACTGTGCCATTGCTGGAACTTTCGAGCACACTTTCAAGTTCTTCCATTGGTACAACTTCCACAGGGACATCTAGGTTTGGAGCCAGCTCTTCAGCAATCAGCATTGAAGCTCCAATATCCTCTCTTGGGGTGCTGACTAAAACCCTCGCCCCGCATCTCAACCGCCAGTCAATTTCGCGAGTTAAAAGTTCTCTTGTTTGCTGCAAAGTGCAACCTGCATTAAGTAGTCCATCCACACATTTTCTTACTTCTTGATCTAGATCTTTGACTCCTCGATTTCTTACATGGGGAGGAATTCGAACTTCTCTTTGCTTTTGCTGATCTCTTACATAAATACCTGATCCTGCGATTGCTTCTACAACTCCATCAGTTTCTAATTGTCGATAAACTTTGCTGATTGTGTTGCGATGGAGGCCTGTTTGCATCGCCAATTGACGAGTGCTGGGCAATCGGTGCCCAGGAGGATAGTGACGGGCTGCTATTGCGAAACAGATCTGGTTGTAGAGCTGGCTTGATGCAGGAATGTCGCTTTCCTGCTGTATATGAAATCGCACGCCTCAGAGCCAGGTTGCAATGTGGCTAGGATAAAGACCGAAGGCCCTGGTGACAATCGCCTCTGTGTCCCATGATCTTGTGACAGTTGCGAGATCTTTGTCGCTCACTGGTATTACCCCATTTAGAGAAACATTAAATAATTCACCAATTGATGAATTATTTAATGTTTGGTGTTTGCTTCATCCAAAAATTGATTGATTTAAGGCTCTTTAGCTTTAGAAGCACTTGAAATTTGGTTAGAACCTGCTCTTGAAGGTGTAGTTATTGTTCGAATTGTACGTACCTGATGGGAATCGTTTTTGTCTTTTTTAATTAGTGGTGTTTTGCGAGGTGTAAGAAACATGATCATATTTCGACCTTCACGTTTTGGTGCTTGCTGAACCTCTGCTTGTTCTTCTAAATCCTTAGCCATTCGCCTTAGAAGAGTTTCTGCAAGGGCTGTATGTTGAATTTCGCGGCCTCTAAAGATAACTGTACATTTTACTTTGTCTCCCGATTTAAGAAAACGGGTTGCATGGCCAATACGAACGTCGTAATCGTGTTGGTCAATTTTGTATCGCATTTTGACCTCTTTAACTTCAGTCTGATGTGATTTCTTTTTCGCTTCTTTGGCTTTTTTCTCTTGTTCGAATTTGAACTTGCCGTAATCCATTATTCGGCAAACTGGTGGATCTGCCTTTTCACTGACTAATACAAGATCTAGTTCTCGTTCTTTTGCTACTTCTAGTGCTTCCTCTCTATGGATAACGCCCAATTGAGTGCCGTCTGAGTCGACCACACGAAGCTTTGGATAACTGATGCGATCATTGATGTTTGGAAGCTCCCTAACTGGGGCGCGACGATCAAAACGAGGACGTGGTGGCATTCAGTGCGTTACAGGAAAAGATAGGAAAGATAGAGATGGTTTAAACCAATGTTGGCTTTAGTCACCTAGAGCTGACTTGATTAAGGATAATGCTTCTTTCAATGGTTCCTCATTGTTTAGCCACTTCGGATTGTGTTGTCTTCGAAACCAAGTTTTTTGCCTTTTCGCCAATTGATTGGTTCGATGGTTAGTGGTTTCAATAGCTTTTGCAGTTGTTATTTTGCCTTGGATCACTTGTAAGGCTTCTCCATATCCAATTGTTTGTAGCAGTGGTAGATCTTTAGTGTATTCATTAATTAATTGCTGTGTTTCTTTAAATAGTCCATTTCTGTAGATTTCATTTGTGCGATGTGCAATTCTTTCACGAAGATTTGTAGGGTTGAGACCAAGCTCTAGTATTTTCCAAGGTGGAGGGTCAGCTCCTTCTTGCTTTGTTATTGATTCACCAGTGGCATATAGGACTTCTAATGCTCTTTGAGTTCTGACTGCGTCGTTTGAGGAAATTCGAGCCGATGCCTTTGGATCTGAGCTTTGGAGAAGTTTGAAACATTCTGCTTGACCTAGTTCGCATAGTTGCTTGCGAAGGTTTTTATTGGGGGGAACTGCTGGAGGACGAAGTCCTGAAGTGATTGCTTTTAGATATAAGCCACTACCCCCAACTAAAAAAGCTATTCCTTGTCTCTTAAGAGCTATTTGCAAACTCAATTGGGCTTCATCTTGAAATTCCTTAAAAGTAATCGGGTGATTTGGTTTGCGAATATCAACTAAATAGTGCTTAACACGGTTCATTTGTACTTTCGTTGGCTTAGCTGTGCCTATGTCCATACCTCTATACAGCTGACGAGAGTCGATGTTATGGATTTCCAGATTGAATCTTTCTGCGAGATCTAGAGCTACTTCAGTTTTACCGCTAGCTGTTGGCCCGAGTAGGACAATTACTAGTTTTTGCTTTGTTGTGGCCATCAAT
This sequence comes from uncultured Prochlorococcus sp., assembly GCA_913041805.1. Classification (GTDB taxonomy): domain Bacteria; phylum Cyanobacteriota; class Cyanobacteriia; order PCC-6307; family Cyanobiaceae; genus AG-363-K07. Next base: position 183 of record CAJWIZ010000030.1, on the reverse strand, counting down.
TTCCTTTTAACTGTGCCTGGAAAGTTGGTTTAGAAACATTGTGAAATGAGAATTTGGAGACTTTCTTTCGTTGTAGCCAGTGGTAAATTAAGCCTGCCAGGTTCAGGTTTCTGGTCAATGAGGCCCTATAGAACCAACCTTCCTGGTTGCTGCTTTCCCGAATGAGCGAAGACTCCAAGGTTC
>CAJWIZ010000029.1 GCA_913041805.1 uncultured Prochlorococcus sp. | reverse complement strand
ACTCAGGACCAGCCGGTTAAAAGCCGGATGCTCTACCGCTGAGCTAGCGACCCATGAGAGAAGAATGCCATAAGGCACGCATGGAAATTATCATGCGGCCTCCCTCTACTTTCATGCTTGCTGAGCTTTCAAGATATCAAGCAATTTACAACTCTGGTTAATAAAGGGATTTCACAAAAGGTTCTAAAAGTAATCTGCACCCAAAATCATTAAGCTTTAATCCAGAGAACAGACTTATTCCATTGCCTGACTCACCGCATGTACTGGTAATTGGTGCTGGATTAGCAGGTACAGAAGCTGCTTGGCAAATTGCAAAAGCAGGTGTGAAAGTCAAACTCATCGAAATGCGCCCTTTACTGAAAACACCTGCGCATCACACAAGTGATTTTGCTGAACTTGTCTGTAGCAATAGCTTTGGAGCCCTAAAGTCTGACCGAGCCTCAGGCCTACTACAACAAGAGCTTAGAGAATTAAATTCAATTGTTATTGCTACGGCAGACAAATGTTCTGTACCGGCAGGAGGAGCACTCGCTGTAGACAGATCTGAATTCAGCAAAAACCTAACTGCCACCTTACTTTCACACCCACTAATAACGCTTGAACGAACAGAGTTAAAAAATCTACCTTATGAAAAACAGATCACAGTGCTAGCCACTGGACCATTAACCAGCACTGACTTAGCAAAAGATCTAAGAGAATTTACTGGTATTGAAGATTGCCATTTTTTCGATGCTGCAAGTCCAATAGTGATGGGAGAAAGCATTGATCTGGATTATGCCTTTCGAGCAAGTCGATACGACAAAGGCGATGCTGATTACATCAACTGTCCATTGGATAAAGATCAATACATTGCCTTTAGACAGGCACTTCTTATGGCGGAGCAAGCTGAACTAAAAGATTTTGACAAAGAATCAGCTAATTACTTCGAAGGTTGCTTACCAATAGAAGAGCTGGCTCGTCGAGGCGAAGATACGATGCGTTATGGACCACTAAAACCTATTGGACTTTGGGATTCTCGCTGGGGTGATGTAAACGACAAAGAGATAAGAAAAGCAAAACGTGCTTACGCAATAGTCCAATTGCGTCAAGAAGATCGTGATGGTCGTCTTTGGAATTTGGTTGGCTTTCAAACAAATCTCAAATGGGGAGAACAAATGCGAGTTCTAAAAATGATTCCTGGACTAAAAAATGCAGAATTTGTTCGTTTTGGAGTAATGCACAGGAATACATTCCTTGAATCTCCAAATTTATTAACCCCTACACTTCAATTCCAAGAAAGACGAACTCTTTTTGCTGCTGGTCAAATCACAGGCACAGAAGGTTATGTTGCTGCCGTTGCAGGTGGCTGGCTAGCTGGAACTAATGCAGCACTATCAGCAATGAACCGAAAGCCCATAACCCTTCCCAGAACAACAATGATTGGTGCCCTGACACAATTTGTTAGCAATGTACAAAGTATCAAAAAAATCAAAGGCAAAAACCATTTCCAACCTATGCCACCAAATTTCGGACTATTGCCAGAATTACCAGAGAGAATAAAGAATAAGCGTGACCGCTATGGTGCTTATAGAGATAGAGCACTTCAAGATCTTTTAAATACTGCACACAAACATCTCAAGAATCCTCTTTAAATAAGAATATGTCTGTATCAAAAAGCTTTTATAGGTTGTTGTGAAGCTCTAAGTTCAAAGAATTGGTTGCAACATTATGGAAGGAATCGAAAGTACTACAACAAGCTGGGACGCGATCGTAATTGGCTCAGGCCTCGGCGGTCTGGTGACAGCTACTCAACTTGCGGCAAAAGGGGCAAAGGTTCTTGTTTTAGAGCGTTACACAATCCCTGGAGGCAGTGGTGGGTCTTTTCAAAGAAGTGGTTACACCTTCGATGTTGGCGCATCCATGATCTTTGGTTTTGGTGAGAATGGCTATACAAATCTGCTTACAAGAGCATTAGGCGATGTTGGTGAAAAAATTGATACTTTTCCTGACCCTGTACAACTTGCCTATCATCTCCCTAACGACTTAGAAATAGCTGTTGACAGAAAATATGAACAATTTATCGCAGATCTAACCTCTCACTTCCCTCATGAAGCTTCTGGGATTAAACAGTTCTATGACATTTGCTGGAAAGTTTTCAACTGTCTCGATTCAATGCCGTTGCTATCAATCGAAGATCCTTCATATCTCACAAAAGTCTTTTTTAAATCGCCTCTTTCATGCCTAGGTCTTGCACGTTGGTTACCAGTCAATGTCGGAGATGTTGCCAAACGCTATATAAAAGATCCTGAGTTATTGAAATTCATTGATATTGAATGTTTTTGCTGGTCAGTAATGCCCGCCGATCGTACTCCGATGATAAATGCAGGGATGGTTTTTTCTGATCGTCATGCTGGAGGTATCAACTACCCCAAAGGAGGCGTAGGTGTAATAGCACAAAAACTTGTAAAAGGATTGGAAACTCATGGAGGTGAGGTTCGATACAAATCACGCGTAAGAAAAATTCTTTTAGATGGGAACCAGGCCGTCGGGGTCGAACTCGCAAATGGAGAAAATATCTTCGCTAGTAAAGTTGTTTCTAATGCAACTCGTTGGGATACTTTTGGCGGAGAGGGGTGCAAGTCCCCATTGATAGATTCCACAAAAAAACCCGCCTCTGAAAACAAATGGCTAAAAAGGTATGAACCTTCTCCATCTTTTTTATCATTACATCTTGGTGTAGATAGTTGCGTTATTCCTAACAACACTCATTGTCACCATCTCATTTTAGAAGATTGGAATGCAATGGAAGACGAGCAAGGTGTTGCCTTTGTATCAATACCAACCTTATTAGATCAATCACTTGCACCTGAAGGTAAACATATTGTGCATGCATTTACTCCATCATCAATGAGCGAATGGGAAAAGTTAGACTCATCAAATTACATGAAAAAAAAGAATCTCTGCGCAAACCATCTTATTGAGAAAATCGAAAAAGTGTTGCCAGGATTAAGCGAAGCAATTAGTCACAAAGAAATTGGTACTCCTAAAAGTCATCGTCGTTTTCTCGGAAGACATCAAGGCAGTTACGGTCCAATTCCCTCATATCGCCTACCTGGGTTACTGCCAATGCCCTTCAATAGTACTGGTATTAAAGATTTATTTTGCGTGGGTGATTCCTGTTTCCCAGGGCAAGGACTTAATGCAGTTGCATTTAGTGGATTTGCCTGTGCTCACCGAATAGGTGCAGATTTAGGAATCAACCCTTGGAAATTACCAATCTAAAATTGAAAGAAAATTTTTAAAAAGATCTAAATGTAAGTAGATAATTTATTCAATATAAATTCTTGATCCATAAATCTTGAAGACTCAAATATTATCACTGCAAAGTATCTAAGCTAAATCTGTAGCCTTGCTGTCTGACTGTTGTAATTCCTCCTCCTTCACCTAATCCAGCCTGTTCTAATTTCCGACGAAGTGTCAACACCTGTGTATCAACAGACCGCGGACCCCCACTAAATGGTGGCCATGCCATCCGTAAAAGTTCCTGACGACTTCTAACCATTCCAGGAGGCATCAATAAAGCACAAAGAAGAGCGAACTCTCTGGGGCTCAATTCAACTGGCTTTTCTTGCAAGGTCACTTGCCTTAAAAGCAAATGAACTTCTAATGGTCCAACGGTTACACGCTCTTGCAAACCTATTCGACCTCTTTTTAAAAGAGTTCTACAACGTGCAGCCAGTTCTTCCAGCCCGAATGGCTTTCGCAAAACATCATCTGCTCCATCATCTAAAAGCCCTACCAAGGGTTCAATTCCTGGTCTTGCAGTAAGCACAATCACAGAACAACCCAATTGCTGTCCAAGGCCAATAGCAGAGCTCTTCTCCAGCAATTCCGCACTAACCAAAAGATCAGGGGTTTGTTCTCTACAAAGATCTACAGCTTCTATAGCAGTACCTACAGCAGCTGTTAAGTGACCGTCCTGACGGAGTCGCTGCACTAGAACTGTTCGCAAGGTTGGGTGCGGTTCAACAACCAATACCTTTGAAGGACTTTGAGCTGTGGACTGCGACGCAAGCAATCCTGAAGATGAAGAGCTTCGCTCGTTTGAAAGCAGATCTGAAGAAATTGAGGTCACATGCCTTAAAAGAGCATGCTTACGATAAAGCAATACACTGTATGCCGTGGAAAGAAACGGTCTTGCTCTCAGACCATGACATCAATTGAACACCCAGAAGCAATACGCCACTTCCAATCTCTTTGTGATGCCTGTCAGGAACTGACAAGTCGACATCATTCCCCCTCAGAGTTAAAGCTATATGCAGATGGTTATCTGCATGCCTTAAGGAAATGCGGACAATTAGATCAAAGGAATCAAGAAAAGCTTGAAAAGCTTATAGAACGTTGGATTCTCGACCCTTCTAGCTTTGTAGGGCCAGACGGTGACATGAGCAATCTTTTTTTTCAGAAAGAAGCTTGGTAGTAATTAAATATTTACTTTATGAAGCTAAAGCGATCTCTAGCTTTTCAAGCAGTTCACCTGAGTTGTACATCTCAATGAGGATATCGGATCCTCCTAAAAACTCCCCTTTTACATAAACCTGAGGAATAGTTGGCCAATTTGAATAATCCTTAATTCCCTGACGAATCTCCATGTCAGAAAGAACATCAAAAGTTTCAAAGCTCATGCCCAGAGCATTGAGTATCTGAACCACATTGTTTGAGAAACCACACTGAGGCATCAACTTTGTACCCTTCATGAAAACCATGATTGGGCTTGAATTAATGAGGCTTTCAATGCGATTACGAGTATTTAAATCCATGTTCAAAAAACTTCAAAAGTTCAATTTGGGGTGGAAGTATTTAAAGCCAAAGCGTGAATAGCCTCAGTGGCCAACTCTTCTTTTAAGGCTCCATAAATCAATTGATGCTGCCGGATCAAAGACAATCCAGAGAAAGCAGATGAAATAACATTCACCTGCAAATGGTCCCCGCCTCCACTCATGTCCTCAATAGTGACATCAGCATCAGGTAGTGCACGCCGAATTGCGGCGCTTATATCGTCAAAATCAACCATAAGAAAAACTCAAGTCCAAAACCAGCTTTAAAAGGGAACTGAAAATTACTGGGTACAAGAGCAGCTTTACCTTGCACCCAGATAAGGAGTATCAACAAAGCCTAATTCTATTAAACTTTGATAAGCCTTTTGCCCCTCTTTTTGGGACGGGGTTGTCAGCCTAACCACCTCAACTAGAAGTGGCACAGCAATCTCTGGCTGATTCTGACGCCGGAAAAGAGCTGCCAAACGAAGATTAGCTTCTGCAAGCAATTTCAATGTTCTTCGTCCTTTTGAATCCATTTCACGAGGGATGCGAGCATCTAAGCCTCGAAAAGCACCTGATAAATCCCTATAGAAGGAAAGCAATTGCTTTGAGACCTCTCTAGCCTTATCGAAATGTTCTCTTGCACCCACTAAGTCCCCTCTAGCAACAGATTCATCACCTTTATCTAACAACTCTTGAACTGCTGATACGTTAAAACCACCTTCTTCTCTAGCTAAAACTTTGAGAGTAGAGGAAGAGTTGCTCTCAGCAAATGATGAACCAGGAGCAAAGATCAAACTAGCCGTGAGGGCAAATGCCGTCATAGGGAGGCGACAGCGCATGAAACACACAAAACAGAAGCAACTGAACTTTAAAGCGATTTCCTTCCACGGCCTACAACCTCTAGGGCCGCTTGTTCAGCTGCATGCATACTTGCGGCTAATTCTGCATTGAACTTAAGAGTTGCTTCTTTTCCCAGTCCTTGCACTTTCAAAGGTTCAGCGAAGCAAATAGATGCTTTGGAAAAAAGCCGCGGTTTTGCTTTGCTATAAGCAATACCCACTGGGACAACTTGAACATCAACTCCTTTAATTTCTGCCAATTGGGCTAGACGAGCTAAACCCTGTTTCAACCTGATTGGTTTTTCTGTACGGTTTATCTTTCCTTCAGGGAAAACAACAAGCTGCTGACCATCAATCATTAAGTCAATGGCAAATCTTAATGAGGTCAGAGAGGGTCTCATTTGATCAACCGGGAAACATCCCAAACGCTGCAAAAACCAACCTTGCACTCCTTTCATCTCAGTTCTAGTAACCATAAATCTGCAATCACGGCCTGTAATTCTTCGCCCCGCCGCCATTGTCAACATGAGTCCATCCCATCTGGCACGATGCGTTGGAGCGAGCAAAACCGCCCCATTCATTGGCAAATTATTAATGCCTAAGACAATCCGATCACGAAAATAATTACCCAGGACAATATCTTGGGTAGTTACCATTGCCAAGGGACTCCAAAAGGGGTCAACACCAAGGCACAAATTTGTTTCGCGATTTGCGAGAGCCGTTGGCACCTTCACTTGGGCTTCCATTCTCCTGAACTTACCTTTAGAAGAATGTTTTTACCTCCAGGGGTTGGGCAGTTAGCCTTGCGGCTAACTAAAGAGGCCCCGCCAAAGAAGCAAAACAAACCAAAAAATAAAAACAAATTCTATTCACGGAAGTCATGGCTAGCCTTGGGGTCAACATCGATCACATCGCAAATGTGCGACAAGCACGTCAAACAATTGAACCAGATCCAGCTTCGCTAGCACTTCTTGCAGAATTAGGTGGAGCTGATGGCATAACAATTCATTTAAGAGAAGACCGTAGACACATACAAGATCGAGATTTGAAGCTACTAAGAGAGCTGGTTAAAAGCCGACTAAATCTAGAGATGGCTGCAACCGAAGAAATGCTTGAAATAGCACTAAAATTTTCGCCTGATATGGTTACTCTTGTCCCAGAAAAGCGTGAGGAAATAACTACAGAAGGAGGTCTATGTATTGCAACAAATGAAATATATATCACAACTTTTGTTAATAAGCTTCAGAGTAATGGAATTCCAGTCAGTTTATTTGTTGATCCATTAAAAGAACAATTAGAAGCTTGCGCAAGGAGTGGAGCAGCATGGGTTGAACTACATACAGGCAACTACGCAGAAGCCTCTTGGCAACAAAAGCCTAGAGAACTCTCGAGAATCAAAGAGTCCGTTGCACGAGCAAGAAGTCTTGGGCTACGTGTTAATGCAGGTCATGGCCTGACCTATCAAAATGTTGAGCATATTGCAGCAATAGAAGGTATCGAAGAGCTAAATATTGGTCACACCATCATTGCTCGTTCAATCGCTGTTGGACTCAAAGAGGCAGTTAGAGAAATGAAAGAACTAATAAAAAATCCCCGAAAAGATCCTCTTTTTAGTCAAGGACTGAATTAACTCAATCAGACCACTATCTTTTCAATCAGTAAAATTGAAAAGATAATGCAAAATACCTGCGTTATTTAACTGGGGAAGATCCTATCAATTCTCTGAGTGGTATCTGCAAAATCACTAAAGCCATGCTCATTTTTTTTTCAAAGAATACAATTTCTTATTAATAGTGTCA
>CAJWIZ010000028.1 GCA_913041805.1 uncultured Prochlorococcus sp. | reverse complement strand
CATTAAATAATTTCTTGTTTAGTTATCTTTATACCATAACCATCTAATCCAATAACCTTTTTAGGAGATTTTGTAATTAAAATCATATTTTCGTTACATAATTAGATTTAAGGTGATTAATTTGCCAACAGTAATTAAGTCAAAGTCTTACTCCTCGCCTATGAGAAGGTCGGCACCAATAAATCAAAGCCAGAAGGTTTGAAATGGCAATAAGAAATGACAATCCACTTAAACCAAAGATGTCACCCTCTCTAACCAACCTAACAATCCCATAGGGCAATGTTCCTGCAAGGGTCATTGACAATGCAACTATTGCTAAAATAACTCCCCATTTCCTCTCAGCGAGTAGACCTGCAGAAGCAACAATTCCAACAATCGCAGCAGGCCAAGCAAGACTTATGGCCAGAATAAAATTAACCAAAGGCAAATCTGGATTATTAAAAGCTACCAATCCAATACATGGCAGTACTGCAACATTAGCGAGTAAACCTATCCAAGTAAGAGGCCAATAACCAGTTACGACTTTTTTCATCAATTTATTTTTACTACTTCTAAGTTAAGCAACCAAATACCTATGCGAAAAGTAACTAAACACTTTTTCTATTAGCTCGAAAATCTACAGCGTATTTCAAACTTCTGAGATTGGAACTCCATTTACACTTGAAACTTTCTCGCGAAATGACTGTTTCCGGTCTATACGGGTATTCAATTTCAAATTTGTAAAGATACGCGTAGCACCTTTTTGGTGGACGACTTCATGACACTCGCATACACAAGCAAAAACTTCTTCCCACTCACCCTCAATTGCTGTTCCATTAGGGCCAATTTCATAATCTAAGCCTGTTTTTTTTATAATTTCTTTGCAGGCAGCCAAATAAGGAGAGAGAGAAACTCCTACGCCCAAAGGAATTAAACAGAGATCAACACTTACCCACATTGAATTTCAATTGAGAAGATTTTTATAAAGCCAAGCCTGGACTTAAACAGCTAATTGGATATCCAATTGTCCTCCAAGATCCACTACGTGTCATGACCTCTACTCCAATAGCTCGCTTACCAATGGAACAATTTAGTCCTTGTCCGTTACACCAATCTTGAGCAGCTCTTGTTGCAGCCTCTATTGACTCATATGGAGCATCTAAAACTGGATGAGGGGAACCATCCAATTCAGCCAAACGATAGAGCTTTCGAAAGATCGCCATAAATCTATGTCCTCTTACTCAACCGTCACTAATAATCTCACGCCAGCATGAAGCATGACAAGCAAAAAACTACTCATTTTTCCTGAAAACTAGTATTTAAAGAGTGGGAGAATGCTCGACCTTAACCACATCACGCTGAGGATGCAGTGAGGCGTTTCCTGCTGATGAGACAAGCCTATTCAAAGCATTTATATATGCCTGGGCTGCAGCTACAACAACATCTGTATCAGCAGAATGACCAGAGTAAAGTTTGCCGTCACGTCGAAGTCGAATAGTCACTTCACCCATTGCATCTATACCCTCCGTTACAGATTTAACAGAAAATTCAATCAATTCATTAGGTTCACCAGCCAACGAGTCCAGAGCTCTACACACAGCATCAACAGGTCCAGTGCCAACCGCAGATGTTGTTTCCTCCTGTCCTTCCTGATTAGAGAGAGTAATTGTGGCAGTTGGACGCAGAGTGTTTCCACAACTAACTTGAACAAGTCTCAAAACAAAACGGGCATCAGGTTGCTGAACCTGTTCGCTAACAATCGCCTCAAGATCTCTATCAGTAATGTCTCTTTTACGATCAGCTAAATCTTTAAATCTGGCGAACGCCTCATTAAGGTCATCCCTATTAAGGTCATAACCAAGTTCTTCGAATCTTGCTCTTACAGCACTTCTGCCACTGAGTTTTCCAAGAGAGATTCTGTTATCAGACAATCCAACTGTACGTGCATCAATTATTTCGTAAGTTAGACGGTTTTTTAAGACGCCATCCTGGTGAATTCCTGACTCGTGTGCGAAAGCATTAGTTCCTACTATTGCTTTATTAGGTTGGACAACCATACCTGTGAGATTTGACACCAAGCGAGAGGTTTTGGTTATTTCTTCAGTTCGAACTGCTGTAAGTGGTGTTGGACTCTCAAAATCTCGACCAAAAAACTTATTAAAATAACTACGCCTAACATGTAAGGCCATAACTAATTCTTCTAAAGCAGCATTGCCTGCTCTTTCTCCTATTCCATTAATAGTGCACTCAAGCTGTCGAGCACCATTTTTTACAGCTTCTAGAAAGTTTGCGACCGCCAAGCCCAAGTCATTGTGACCATGTACAGATAAAACAGCATCATCAATATTGGGAACATTTTTATTAATACCATTAATCAATTCACCAAATTCAGACGGTGTTATATAGCCAACAGTATCTGGGATGTTGATTGTTCCAGCTCCAGAAGCAACTGCAAGCTCTATAACTTCATAAAGAAACTCAGGATCACTTCTTGCAGCATCTTCACAAGAAAATTCAACATCATCTACCAAAGAGCGGGCATAGGCAACCATCTCAGGGACAATTGCCAATACCTCTGCACGTGATTTGCGAAGTTTGTGCTCAAGGTGAATATCACTAGTGGCTATAAAAGTATGTATACGTCTTCTTGGGGCAGGCGAAATAGCTTCAAAACAGGTCTTTATGTCACCTTGTGAGGCTCGAGCCAACCCACAAATAATCGGGCCTTCTTCACCTCCAACTTGTTCTGCAATTCGTTGAACTGCGGAAAAGTCGCCCTGACTTGCGAAAGGGAATCCCGCTTCAATTACATCAACCCCAAGTCTTGCTAATTGATGAGCAATTGCAAGCTTCTCTTCCAAGTTAAGACTTGCCCCTGGAGACTGTTCTCCATCCCTTAATGTCGTGTCGAAGATCAAAACTCGGCCTGGATCCTTGGCCATAACTAAACCCTTAGAGCAAATTAGTCTCAATGACTAGGTATTTAAACAGTCTAATTGAAATTTACGAAATCAAAAAGGAAGGATCAAAAAAGCCTTAATTGTATTTATTAGCATTGTCAAAAATATTTTTTTTACTTTAATGATTCCCATTTCTTAGTAAGAAATCAATTCTTGAGTCAAGATTGGATCTTAATAATCTTCAAAACTATTGAAAAAGCATGAAATGAGAAAGTTCAAAGGATCTTTTTATGCATAAAACCTAAAAATTTATGATTCATCTCATCCCAATTGAGATAGAAGCACTATTGGGGAGAAAAACATTCTAAATTCGATCAACTGGTGTTCTGAATTTGGCCAAAGGTGAACTAGCTCTAGTTCTGCACGCTCACCTTCCTTATGTGAGATCAGAAATTCCAGGTTCATTGGAAGAAGACTGGTTTTTCCAAGCACTCATGGAGTGTTATCTGCCTCTACTTCAAACTCTTGAAGAAGCTGCAGCATCAAAAGAACAACGACCAAGAGTCACCATTGGACTTTCGCCAACCTTGCTCTCTCTTCTACAAGACGAGGGTCTAAAGCAACGCTTCCCTGATTGGTTATCTATAAGGATTGATCTATTAAAAGATGTTCCCAAAAGTCAACTGGAAGCAGCGACTCATCTATCAAAGAAAATAAAAAGTCAATTAAATCAATGGAACAACTGTTGTGGTGATCTCATCGGCCGTTTTTCTCAGCTACAAAATTCAAACATTGTAGATCTTCTTACATGCGCAGCTACTCACGGCTATTTACCTCTTCTGCGAGAACAGCCTGAAGCTGTCAATGGACAATTAAAGACAGCCGTTGACGAGCATCATCGATTATTTGGTGTCAATCCATTAGGCATATGGCTACCCGAATGCGCCTACTACGAGGGCCTTGACAACCTACTAGTCAAGGCAGGCTTGCGGTATGCAATTTTGGATGGTCATGGTCTCTTACATGCAAATCCAAGGCCTCGATATGGCATTTATGCTCCAATCTGCAGCAGAGGTGGAGTTGCATTCTTTGGAAGAGATAGTGAAGCAACACTTCCTGTATGGTCCGCTAAAGATGGTTACCCAGGTCATTCTGATTATCGCGAATTCCATAGAGATCTTGGATGGGACCTCCCTATAAACAAACTAAATGGGATTGGATTAAAAGAATCTAGACCTCTAGGCCTAAAGCTACATAAAGTCACCAATCAGAATGCAACTTTAAATGAAAAAGAAATATATGAGCCCAAATTGGCCGCCAAGCGTATCAAGGAACATGCTAAAAATTATCTCCAAGGTCGCAGAGCGCAATTAGAAAAACTAAGCTCCCACATAGATCTCAAGCCCTTGCTTGTTGCACCATTTGATGCCGAGCTTTTTGGGCACTGGTGGTTTGAAGGGCCATCTTTTTTAGCCGAGCTATTTATTCAAGCCAGCAAAGAGAAAGTGACTTTTACGCGTTTAAGGGATGTTCTTACTGAAGCTCCAAAATTGCAACTTTGCGAGCCATCTCCATCTAGCTGGGGCAAAGGTGGTTACCACGACTATTGGCTAAATGAAAGTAATGCATGGATCATTCCCGAATGGAGCAAAGCTGCAAATGCAATGATTGAAAGCTGTAGCACTAAAAAGAAGACCAAATTCAACACACAATTACTTGAACAAGCAGCAAGGGAACTGCTCTTATCTCAATCATCCGATTGGAGTTTTATACTTCGTGCTGGAACGACTACCGAACTTGCAAAAGACAGAATTCATCGGCATCTATCACGCTTCTGGACTTTGATGCGAGTTCTCAATGGAGAAGAACAAATTACCAAAGAGGCTCTTAAGAATCTCGAAGAAGAGGATCGTATTTTCCCGTGTATCAATATCAACAATTGGTCTAGATTTCCTTAGCCTTCGATGCCCCAAAAAGCATACCTATTCGAACCTTCCATGGTGACATCGCAAATAACCTCAACATCACAATCACGAGACGAGATAAAGGAAGAGTATTAGCCAGAAAACCTGACCAATCTTCCCTAGGCAATCTAAAGAAAGTTGCGAAAAAGCTACGTAGACGAGCCTCATCAAAACTCATCAACCTCTCCAAACCAAATTGATATAAGCGATGTCTTTGCACTAACTCATTTGTCCACAAAACTTGCCAGCCCTTCTTCGCTAAAATTTCCGAATCCAGAGCAGGTTCTATTGCTATTGCCTCAGCTAATTGCTTTGCCAAAGTAGGTGCTCTTCGCAATAAAGCCCCAACCATATAACCAGAGGCAGGATGAACCATGCTTGCCGATCCTCCAAAAGCCAACAAAGACTGATTCCGATCTGGTAATGGCAAATTCATAGGGAATAAACAATGTTCTTCATGGAGAACTTCTTGAATTTCAATACCACGATTCGATAAGCGCGCATATAGGCGTTCTTTAAGATTGCTCCAGCTAAGTGGAGGAGCACAGGCGAGTGATGTCTCTTCAACAAAAAATACTCCTTCACCAAAATCCATCGCATATAAAAATGAAGGAGGTTCTTTTAATTCAGCTTTGGAAAGGTGATCAGGACGAAAATCCATCAACACAAACTGCCTACTATCAACTGGAGGTGAACTAAATCGACCGACCACTCCATATGCTGCTTGCTGGGCAACAGGGCCATGGTTTGGTCTACGAATAAAAGGACTTTTATGGCCAATAGCATCAATAACTACTCTTGCTTGAAAAATATTTCCAGAGTTACAGACAACTTCTGTATGTGCCCCTAAAAACCGAATCTCCTTAGCGGTTTCAAGTCGCCAATTGACACCTGCACATTTTAGAAGCAATGCACTTTGTAGTGCTGATTGATCAAAAAGCCCATAATCAAAGTGATGCTGAACTGGAGTCATTCCTTCTAAGTCGACTCCATTCCCGAAATAACTCACAGTATTAGACCAACGATGTCCCAGTAGTGACGCCATTCCTAAAGACTCAACTTCCTCTGCCCAAATTCCATAAGTGTTGGGCCAAGGCTGATCAGGGGCATGAGATGCGAGTGCTTGAACCTGTAAGCCTTGTTGTACTAACTCAGCAACAATACAAAGAGCCGCTGGTCCGGCTCCCATAACAAGAACATCAGCACACTTGGTCAATTTCAAAGAGGAGAAATTTCATTTGGTCCAGGCAAATCACCTGGTTTTTCAATATTCTCTTGATTTTCATTTTCAGGTGGTACCAAAACAACTTCTGAGAGATGGTCACCTGTATCCAATCGCTGAAGCCTAACTCCTGTAGCGGCACGAGATTGTTGTGGAATTTTGTCCGCACTGGTTCTCACAATTACTCCACGCGCACTAACAAGCAATAGTTCCTCACCATGTCCTAAGACTCTCAAACCAACCAATTCATCTCCTTCACGTCTAAATTTCATTGCACGCAAACCCATACCTGCACGTTTCTGCAAGCGAAACTGGTTAACCGGGACCCTTTTACCTAAACCTGTCGCTGAAGCAACTAAAACCCATGGACCTTCTGTTGAAGAGGAAGAATCAGAAGCGTCATCTAAATCTTCTTCGAAGCTGCTTGCCACCTGATCTGCAAGTTCTTTGGGTAATACATCCATGCTGACTAGTGAATCACCATTTCGCAAATTCATTGATCTAACACCTCTAGCAGTTCTCCCCAAAGGCCTAAGTTCATTGTCATTAATTCGAAAATGGATAGTCATTCCTGTTTTGGAAGCAATCAAAACACTGTCGCCAGAAACTGCCAACCTGACCCAAGTCAGAGCATCGCCTTCCTCTAAGCCAATCGCGATTAATCCATTCGAACGAATTTTGCTAAAAGCAGATACTGAAGTGCGCTTAATAAAGCCCCCCTTTGTGAGCATCAACAAGTGAGATTCATCATCAAATGAGGAAACAGACAAAAGTGAAGTAATTGCTTCTTCACGTGGGATAGGTAAGAGCTGGACAACAGGTGTTCCCTTTGCTGCACGACTGCATTGTGGAACCCGATAGGTTGGCAAAGCATAAGCAACTCCTCTATCGCTAAAGAGAAGAAGAGTGTCATGATCATTGCAACTAATAAAAAGTTTTACCGCTTCTTCTCCCTGACTTCGAGTACCAGCTTTACCCCTAGTACCTCTACTAGTCGATTCAAATTCACTCACAGGCATCCTTTTCAAGTATCCATTCTCAGTAAGTAATACAACAGACCTTTCATTAGCGATAAGATCTATATCTTCTAATCCCCCACCCAAGTCAAGAATTTCAGTCCGCCTTGGAGTTGCATATCTTTCTTGTAATTTAGACAATTCATTAGTAATTATTTCAAGGACTCTTTCTCTACGATTCAAAATATCCTTGAAATCTGCAATTTTAGAAACAAGATCTTCATGTTCTAGCCTAATTTTATCTGCCTCTAAAGCTGTTAATCTCCTTAATTGCATTTGCAATATTGCATCAGCCTGTACATCTGTCAGCCCATGTTTTTCCTGCAATTTCTTCTTAGCCGTAGCCGAGTCAGAAGCAGCACGAATTAGCGCAATAATAGGATTAAG